>CANROB010000046.1 GCA_947632115.1 uncultured Bacilli bacterium | reverse complement strand
CTCGTTTTAGCCCCTACACAATAATTCTTCTACAAAAGGCAATAAGGCTTTCTTGTTCGTTATAATTTTAGAAGACTGAAGTGAAAAAGTGGCTCTTGAATTTCTAGTGTGAAGTAAATTAAGAGAAAAAAGGGAGCTTCAAAACAAAAAGCTAGGATTTCTAGTGTGAGATTTAGGTAAAAGAGCTAGAATTTCTGGTGTGAAGTGAAGGCCTGAAAGGCTTTCCTTTTTTTATGCTCTAAAGTATGATAAAAATTAATCCTTTAGGAGTAATAATGAGGAGGTGAAAAAAGTGGATTATTATATCTTATTAGGATTGAATCGAAAGGAGTATAAAATAGTGAAAATTGAAAAAGAAAAGAACAAAATAGAGGTTGAATTAGAAAGTAAAAAAGGAAAGGTGAGGTGTCCAAGTTGTAAAAAATATACAAAAAGTATTCATAGTAAATTAAAACCAATAAAAAGTGTATATTTAGATAGTTGTGGTCAAAGTGTAAATTTAATCATACAGAAAAGAAGATTTCATTGTTATAACTGTGGAAAGATATTTACAGAAGAAATGGAATTAAATACCAAAAAAGGAAATATATCCAATAAAACAAAGATACAGATTAGAAAAGATTTATTGAACTATAATCTAACAATAAAACAGATTGCGATAAAAAATCATGTATCTAGTTTCACAGTAAGAAAAGAACTAGAGGAAGCAACTAAGGCAATACCAAACTATCAAAAGAACTTGCCAAAAGTGATTTCATTTGATGAATTTAAAGCAGATACAAAGGAAGGAAAATATGCATTTATATTAAATGATCCAATTCATAAAAAAGTATTAGATATATTGCCAAGCAGAAAAAAAGAACGACTAATTCAATATTTTACAAATACCGAAAATAGACGTTCAGTGGAGTACATCATATCAGATATGTATGAACCATATCTACTCGTACAAAAGGTAATGTTCCCGCATGCCAAGTACGTAGTAGACAAATTTCATTATATCAGATACATAATGGAAGCACTAGATAAAATTAGAATAAGATTACAAAAAGAATATGGAGAGAAGAGTAAAGAATACAAGTTATTAAAGAATAAAAAGAATGTGTCTTTACTAAGAAAATATAGTAATGAAATAAATTGGTGGGTAGAACAAGAAAGATATAGAAATGGACAAATAATAAGAATATTACCAGGAGAAATAATACAAGAATTACTTTCCATATCAGATGAGTTAAGAAGGGGTTACGAATTAAAGGAATTGTTTTTAGATATAGTACATCATGCTACATATTCTGATGCAAAAAGACAGTTAAGCGATTTTATAGAAATATGTAGAGAATCAAAAATAGAAGAATTTATAGAAGCATCAAACACAATAGAAAATTGGTTAGAATATATAGCTAATTCATTTATAGATGAAAGATACACAAATGGATACACAGAGGGAATGAACAATAAAATAAAAGTAATGAAACGAGTGGCATTTGGATATAAAAACTTTGAATTTTTTAGGGGAAGGATACTTTATATATTGAATCAAAAAATAAGTGGGGTGAATAAAAATGGAAGATAGAATAATACAAAGAATAAGAGAGAACAAGAGGAAGATATACAAACTTTATAAATTGGTCAAAAAGAATATAGATATGGAAGCAGAAATGGTAAATTCTACAAGTCTACAAATATTAAGTATGATTTCAAAAATCTATGAGGAATTAACGGATATAATTTACCTAATATTGAATAGCAAAAATTCTTAAAATCTTAAAAAATAAGGTTTTTGATTTTTCCTAAAATAGGGTTTTAAAGAAGAACGAAAAAACGCCCAAAAATAAGAAAAAAAACAGGTAAAAAAATTAAAGAACTAAAAATGCCTGTTTTTTCTTTGTTTTACAAGTGTTTAAGCAATTTTTACTTCACACTAGAAATTCTAGAACCGAAAAAGTCTTCTTTTTTGTTTGGAAAAAGCTTGACTGGGGGGGGGGTAGTATATAGTAGAATAAAAGAAGAATAGAGACAGTTGAGGTGTTAACATGGGAAGATATAAGGAAGTTGAAATAAAAAAACAAGAAGATCAAAAAATAAAAAGAAATATTATTATAATGAGTATTCTAATTTTAATAGGACTTACTGTCTTTTTAGGAACTTCCTATGCATTGCTTACAATGACATTAGAAGGACAAAAGAAAGTATCAATCACCTCAGGGACACTGAAAATAGATTTTGAAGAGAGTAATTATATTAGACTAAATCATGTAGGAACGATGACAGATGAAGAGGGTAAAAAAACAGAACCATATACCTTTACAATTACCAATACAGGAACAATGACAGCTTACTATAGAATCACCCTAGAAGATGAAAGTGCGATAGGAAATACTACTAAACTAGATACCAAATATTTAAGATATCAACTAACAGGGGATAATGGAGTCAATCGAATTGGAACAATCAGTGATGTAGAAGACTTCATTAAGAATGAAACAATCAAAGTAGGAGTAGGAAATAGCGTAAAATATGA
>CANROB010000045.1 GCA_947632115.1 uncultured Bacilli bacterium | reverse complement strand
TTGATAGGGATAGAAGAGAATCAAAAGAAAGCATTGGAATATGTAGGAGATGATATTGTAATGAAAGAATTTAGTGAGAATATCAAAAGAAGTAGTGAGGAATGGGATTTAATAGAAGCTTATGATAAAGAATGGGCTATGAAAGATTGGGGAAGACAAGAAGGAAGAAGGGAAGGAATTAAAGAAGGAATCAAAGAAGGCAAGAAAGAAGGCATCAGAGAAGGCATGGAGAAAGGTAGATATGAGGAAAAGGTGAGTATTGCCAAAGGACTTTTAAAAGATCATATTGCTTTAGATAAAATTATCAAATATACAGGTCTAACGGAAAAAGAGATTTTAGAATTAAAAGAAGGATAACTTCTTTTTTTCACGCCTTTTTTTGGAAACCATATACTATTGTTAGGAGGTATCTATGGGATTTTCAGATAATTTTTTCAATAAGGTAGAAAAGAAGACGAAAGTGGATAAAAATACGATTTTAGAACTTGCTAAGCAATTGCAAGAAAATGACTTAAAAAATGAGAATACATTACGAGATGTTATTCAAAAATTGAGTGTGATGACAGGAAAACCTGTTTCTAAGGAACAAGAAAATAAAATTATTAATGCTGTTATTAATGATAAAGTACCAGACAATGTCGATAAAATGTTTTAGAGAAAAATTTCTTTGGTTGTAAAA
Source organism: uncultured Bacilli bacterium (assembly GCA_947632115.1). Classification (GTDB taxonomy): domain Bacteria; phylum Bacillota_I; class Bacilli_A; order RF39; family UBA660; genus UBA5578. The sequence goes on along the minus strand of CANROB010000045.1, from coordinate 1,999 downwards.
ACAAGAGATATACGGTATAATATTGCTAGAAAGTAGGAATATTATGAGGTTGGAAAAAGGATTTACATTAGTAGAATTAATGGCTATTTTGGTTATTTTATCCGTTATTATGTTAGTGACAGTTCCTAGTCTTACTAAAACATTAAAAGGATCTGAACAAGATGAAATGGCGGAATTTGAAAAAACGGTTTGTCTAGCAGCTCAAACTTATGTACAAATAGAAAAAAAAGAGGTTAACCTTAGTACTACATCAGCCACCGTAACATTAGAAGACTTAAGAAAAGGTGGATATATTACGGAATCTTTAAAGAATCCAACAACGGATAGTTATGAAGGATCTGTTGAGATTTTAAGGAAAAACGGAAAGATTACATGTATAGTAAAATAAGCTCTAAGAGCTTTTTTTGACGGGAGGTAGCGCCCATGTGGAAAATTGGAAATGTAGAGATTCAAAATCCAGTCGTTTTAGCGCCGATGGCGGGTATTTGTAATAGCGCTTATCGGACCATTATTAAAGAAATGGGTTGTGGCTATATGGTGGCAGAGATGGTCAGTGATAAAGCTTTAATGTATGGTAATAAAAAGACCCAAGAAATGCTTTATATGACGGATTTTGAAAGACCAATAGGGCAACAAATCTTTGGAAGTGATAAAGACTCTTTCGTTATTGCGGCAAAGTATGTGTATGAATATATGCATCCAGATATTATTGATATTAATATGGGGTGTCCTGTTCCAAAAGTGGCCATTTCCTCACAGGCCGGAAGTGCTCTTTTAAAAAGCCCTGAAAAAGTAAAAGAAATTGTAGAAGCAGTTGTTGCTTCTGTTCCTATCCCCGTGACAGTTAAAATCCGTAGTGGGTGGGATCAAAATTCTATTAATGCTATCCAGATAGCAAAAATTTGTGAAGAAGCTGGAGCAAGTGCAATTACGGTCCATCCAAGGACAAGGAGTCAGGGATATAGTGGCAAAGCGGATTGGAGCATTATTAAAGCGGTAAAAGAAGCGGTTTCGATTCCGGTAATTGGGAATGGTGATATCCTTAGTTGTTATGATGCGAAGAAAATGATGGAAGAGACCCATTGTGATGCTATTATGATAGGAAGAGGCGTTTTAGGAAATCCTTGGCTTATTCGAGAATGTATCGAATATTTAGAAAGTGCTCGGGAACCAAAACCGGTATCTAGTTTGGAAAAAATTGCTATGATTCGGCACCATCTTTCTTATTTACTACAAACTAAGCCCTATAAAGTAGCCATGTTAGAGATTCGTAGTCATGCGGCTTGGTATTTAAAGGGACTCCCTCATGCTAAAGAGTTAAAACAAGCTATCTTTGCTACCAAAGAGGAAGAAGAACTACTAAAGTTGTTAGAGGAGTATGAAACAAATATAAGGAGGAATTATGCGAATTCTTAGGATAAAAGCCTATCTTTTTGATTTTTTGATTCTAGCCCTAGTTTTATGTCTCATCAATTTGGCAGTTCCAAAGGGGGAAAATTATAAAACATTAAAAAACGAACAAGATGCTGTTATGGAAGATTATTTATCTGGACAAATCGATTTTAAAGAATATGTTCAAAATTATGGAGAACTTTACTATCAAAGTAGTTTAGAGGAACAAATTCCTTATCTTCTTTATCTTCTTTTTATGTTGGGGTATTTTGTCGTACTACCTTTTTTGTGGAAGGGAAGAACAGTAGGGTGTTATTTATGCAATGTACAAGTGGAACGCTTTGATCAGGGAGCACTTCATCCTTGGCAATTGTTAGTTCGCTATTCTTTTACCTTTGGATTAGGATATGTGTTACTCAATAATATTTTGTTACTAGTTCTTTCTAGTCGTTCTTATTTTATTACTATATCCATTGTAGCTATCTTTCAATTTGTCTTAGCTATTTTTTCAGGGATGACGGTGTTGCTACAAAAAGAAAAAAGAGGTCTTCATGAACTTGTTAGTAATACGGAACTTACAAGAATTATTAATCAAAAAAGAATTCAA
>CANROB010000044.1 GCA_947632115.1 uncultured Bacilli bacterium | reverse complement strand
ACCTGCGTAAATCGAACGGCTGCAAATGGAAGGCTGGCTGACAGGCTTATTCACGGACACCAAACGGTCCAAGGAGGTTGCCGTCACACCAATGCCCCACCATTATACAGCTTAAGCAATGAAACGGTTAGTCCTAACTGGCTGTTAGATATCTAACCACCACAACTTTATTGTAGAAGGAGGGAGTATCAAGATTTCTGTTATAAGAATTTTGCCAAACCTCAAAATAGGAAGGTCAAAGTACTCTCATAGGAATCATAATTGAGTCAAATTTTCGTGATTAATATATTAATTATAGTAAAATAAACAGAAGAAAGAGGGATTGAGTTACATGAAGATTGATTTATCGTCGGTGGATATTTTTGAGGACAATGAGCTAGAATTAGATAAAAAGATTACTTTTATTTTCGGAAAAAATGGAACGGGAAAATCTACTATTACAGAAGAAATCAAAAAATTAAATTCAGATTATGAGGTTTCGGTTTTCCAGGGATTTAATAATATTATTGATGAAAATCATCGATTAAATGCTGTTGTGTTGGGTGAAGAAAATTTGATTATAAACGCACAGATTGAACAAAAGAAAAAAGAAATTGAGTTAAAGCAGAAAGAAATTGATAGGATAAATAAAACTTTATCAGAACCAGAGGAGGAAGAGTTAAATTTTTGGACTAGAAGACGAAATGCACAAGAAGTATATAGAGAAGTGAGCAAAGACTTAGATAATTTTTATATACACTCAGCGGCAACTATCAAAAATAAGAAAGATCCACAAGTTGCAAAAACATCTTATAATAAAAAAGATTTTCAAAAAGATTTACAATTTGCAGTTTTACTTCAGGATGATGAAAAGAAAGAGTTAATAGAAACTTTAAAATCTGAGATTAAAACTGCTCCAAATATTTTTTTTTCGCATGAAGACATGACACAGCTTTTGAATGAAATAAATAGTATATTACAAAAAACAGTAACAGAAAGAGTAAAAGTTAAAAGGATAGATAATAATCCGGAAAAGAGAGAATTTGCCAAAAAGGGACTAAATCTGCATAAAAGGGGGGAAGTGTGCGCTTTCTGCGGAAATGAAATAAAAGATAATGTTTTCAATGAATTAGAAAGTTATTTTTCGGCAGATGAGGTAAAAGAGTTTCAAATGCAAATTACTAAGAAGTTAGAAAGTATAGATTTAATAATGAACAATATTTCTGACATACAGGTATCAATTGGGGATTTCTATCCAGCCTATACAAAAGAAGCAGTGGCCATAAAAGAAGAAGTAGAGAATATTAAAAAAGATTATCTGGAATTTCTTACTAAAATGAAAAATGCACTTGACGATAAACAAAAATATCTGTTTGAAGCTAGGAAAGAAGTAGAAAGTGAGGTGCCAATAAGTTTTTCGTATGTTGAAAAAAAGTATGAGAAAATTCAAAAAAATAACAATGAAAACGATATAGAAGCAAAAAAAGAGGAGGCAATAGATAAGATACGTTATCATTATGTAAAGTTGTTAATAGATAAATTTGATTATTTTTCTAAGAAAGCTAAAGCGGATACTTTGTTAAGTGAAATGAATCAAAGGGAAAAAGAGTTTAATGATGAAAAAAGTAAAATTGATGGTCATGGCGGTCTGAATGATAGTATAGATAATATTTTGGCGGAAATAACAGATTTGCAGAATCAAACTAAGAATGAATCTATATTGGCTGATAAAATAAACAAGAAACTGTTGCACATGGTATCTTTTGAATTGGAACATTGTGAAGATTCAGAGTCTAAGGGATTTTATAAAGTTAAAGATTGTAATACTAATGTGATTAGAGACATAACAGAATTGTCTACAGGTGAAAAAAATGTAATTGCATTTTTGTATTTTCTCGAAAAATTAAATGAGATTAAAGAGACTCCTGTAAATAAGCCTAGAATAATAGTTTTTGATGATCCAATGAATTCTAATGATGATGGAATGCAATATTTAATAATAGAAGAATTACAGACATTAATGAAGAATTTATTAGAAACTGATCATTTTATTTTATTGACACATAATAAGCATTTTTACATTAATGTTAGATATAATCATAAGTATAATAAGGATAAATTTATTAGATTTCAGTCAAATGGCACAAAAACACAAATAATTACTTTAGTGAAAGATGAGGATGATTTTAAAACAAGTTATGAATCATTATGGATTGAGCTTAAACTTTTGTATGATTATGACGTAACATCGGCAGATATGTTACTAAATCCTATAAGAAGAATTATTGAAACATTTACAAAGTTTAACGCACTTAACAAAACAGATTTTTGCAATGAGGTGTCAGGAGCGAAAAAATTGTTTGATGTAAATTCTCATTCTATTGATGATATAGAAGCAGAATTAAATGGCAAAACCAAACAAGAAGTCATACAGATGTTCTATGATTGCTTTGCAAAAAATGATTATGGGAATCACTTTTTTAAATATTGGAAGAATGGGAGTGTTGATGAAACTGGCAAATTAGTAATGTAGAATTATTTAGGAAAAGGCGGTAAGGCGTGGTAGACTGACCCCAGAGGAAACAGAAGTCGAAGATGCCATTCTTCTGGATAATTTGCACCTGTTTGATGAGGACGGCTACTTGATTCGGGCGGCTATGCTGGCGTTTTACAAAGATCCGGAAAAGTGGGTAACCGGTGCTTATGTGAAGATAGGCTATTTTGA
>CANROB010000043.1 GCA_947632115.1 uncultured Bacilli bacterium | reverse complement strand
TCTTTTAGACAAAGTTTATCTAAACTATTTACATAACTAAAGTTTACATGTTCAAAAGAAATAGAACCATCTGGTACTTCTTTTATCGTCTCTTCTTTATTGCGAATGGTACTTGTTTCGTCTAAAAGCTCTACAATTCTTTCTAACGAAGCCCGAGAAATCATAATGGTAACAAGTACCATAGAAAGCATCATTAAAGACATTAGAATTTGCATGGTATAAGAAATCATACTAGTAAATTCTCCGGTTGTTAAAGTACCTAGGACAATCTCTTTTCCCCCAAACCAAGAAAGAAGTAAAATGATAGTCGCAACCGTAATCTGCATAAGGGGATTATTGAGCGCAACAATTTTTTCAGCCCGTGAGAATTGTTTATAGATTTCCTTGGAAGTCTCATCAAATTTTGCTATCTCATGCTCTTCCGTAACATAGGACTTGACAACACGAATCCCTCTTACATTTTCTTGCACAATATTATTTAACTTATCATAAAGCGTAATGGCATATTCAAAAATAGGATGAGCAGTTGTCGCAATAAAATAAAGTCCAAAGCCAAGAAGTGGAACTGCCACTAAGAAAATAGAAGCTAATTTTACGTTGATCACAAAAGCCATAATTAAAGAAAAGAAAATCATCAAAGGCGCTCTTACAGCCATCCGAATAATCATTTGAAAAGCCATTTGAATATTATTTACATCCGTTGTATGTCTTGTCACAATACTTGAAGTAGAAAATTTATCAATATTAGCAAAGGAGAAATCTTGAACCTGATAATAAATTTGTCTTCGGACATTTTTAGCAAATCCAGCGGATGCTTTCGCGGCATATTTTCCTGATTTTACTCCTGTATAAATCGCAAAAAAAGAACAAAATACTAAAAGTGCCCCTAAAAGAAGAATTCTATTGGTATCGCCTTTATTAATTCCTTCATCAATTAAATAGGCCATTAAAAAAGGGATAATGACATCCATAAAACATTCTATACCAACAAAAATAGGAGTTAAAATGGTTTCTTTTTTATATTCTCCAATCAAGCTTGTTATTTTTTTAATCATAGTACCTCCTTTATTATTTTATTTATACCCATACCATTATATCATAATGGCATAAAAAAACTAGATAAAATCTAGTTTTGCATGCAAATATCTTGTCCTTCTAAAAGTGGATAGTTTACTAGAGTGCTTCCCTCTAAATCCTCTTTATACATATCTACCCCGGTAATTCTACTATTTTCATACGTACGGTAGTAGTAAATTCCTTTATCCATATTGACACAAGAACTATAAATCGTAATCTCATATTGTCCTGCTCCCATATGAACAAGGCCTCTTTGTTGTTCAACAGATCCTAAAATGTGGAAGAACTGACTAATACTTTCAGATTCTGTATCACCTGATAGAGAGTTCATCTTTGTAAACGTCGCTTTTACAAATCTAGATAAAGAAGATAAATCACCAGGAAGTCCCATCGCTCCCATGCCTCTACTATAAGCATCTAACTCTAAATCCTTAGAAAAATGATTTTCAATTTGTTCTGTTGAAAGATACATATAGTTATTTAATTGAAATAAGTGTTTATCAAAAGTAGGATTATTCGTCAAAATCCCAACGGGATTATCATACACCTTCAATCCTTCTTTCACACATTCTACCGTAATAGCTGACTTTTTATCGGCGATAATCCAATGAAGAGGAGATGCTTTTAATTGCTCTGAAAAATCAATAGCGGCAAGATTCATACGACTTAATAAATCTTTTGCTTCTAAAACATCGGCACACTGAGATAAAATCCAAGGAATAAATTCAAAAGGAGCAACATTATCTTTTCCTTCCACTACTTCTTTATAATCGGCATTCTTAGGGAAATTAAGTCCTGCCATTCCTAGTCCCTTTTCATTTACCGCATCATAATAAAGAGGATAATTATCAAAGACATACGCCATACCAATCATGGCATAGTGACTCTTTTTTTCTCCCATCTTACGAAACTGAAAAGGATAATTTCTAGGCGTAATCGTAACCGTTTCATGATAAGAATACTCCAAGTCTAAATTTCTACCAAAATAATGATCTTTTGTGTAATAAGTTGCTGCTGTACACATACTATACCTTCTTTCTTTATTTTTCTAAATAAATATACTGACCTAACCACTGTTCAAATGTTTTTTCTTTTTGATATTTATCGATATCAGCATCTTCATCAGCTTTTAGATAATCCACTATTTTTCCCTCTTTTACAATCACAAGAGTTGGCCCTAATTTAATCGTATTATAAAAGCTTGTCTCTTTAAATTCTTCAAAAGGGATTTTTAAAACATCTATGTGATATTTCGTCATCGTCTTTTGAAAGACCTGATCAGAGGGAACTTCAAAATTACAAAAATTATTATAGGTAAAAAGAAGAAAACTTTTCTTGTTAGCTAAAGCCTCTTTTACCTCACCAGGTGTAACACTAAGATATTCGCCACTCTGATAATAGATATCCTCTAAATAAAATTTTTCTTTATTGCTCGTATTATCTTTTCTAAAAAGGAAATAAAGAAGAACTACTAACCCAATTAGGAAAAGAATTCCCACTAAAATTAAAGACCTCTTTTTCGTCATGCTTCTACCTCAGTTAAAGAGTCAAAATCGATATCATGATAAAGAACTTTCCAAAAATCATAAGTAGCAGTTCCATCTTTTTTCGTTCTTTTTACTTCTACTTTATGATTTCCCTCATAATACCAAAAACCGCCTACATTATAGATTTTATTAGCATCCCATCCTAAAGCAATTAACATGTTTTTGGTCATACCGGCATATCCGCCTCCACCACACATCAAAAAAATATTTTTATCTTTTGGAAAAAGATACTATAAAATTTCTAAAGATTCTTCATAATTAGCGGTATAAACTCCCTCATGTTCGGTATAAAGTGTTTTTCCCGTATAGGTTTCTCCTACTTCTTCTGGTAGGTTAGAAACATTGACAAGGTAAGGATAAGGAACGACTTCAAACCCTTCTACAAAAGCAGATAAATAGGAATCTCCCCCAATTGCCTCATAGTTTCCTGGGTCTTTTAACATTCTAACATCACGGTAAACACTATCTTCTCTTCCAAGATAGTTATCAATCGTTGACTCATCAATATTTTTATCAATACCAAATTGTTCCCCCCGAATTCCTCCTGCAAGTTCTGGCTTAGGAAGTTCTACTTCCTTTTTTCCACAAGCGCATAAACTAAAAAGTAGTAAAAGCACTAATATATATTTTCCATTCTTTTTCATTTTTCTAATCCTTTCTTTTCATTATACTCTTGATTTTTCTTCTTGATTTCTTTTATTCCCTCCATCCTTTTATTGTTAAAATCATCTTTTCTTTTCTATTATATCA
>CANROB010000042.1 GCA_947632115.1 uncultured Bacilli bacterium | reverse complement strand
TTTTGTAGAAGTAGACTGACTATTACTATTTCCATTGCTATTTGGAGTGGTCTTTTTATCGCTTGATTCTGAATCAGGTTTTGTTGGTTCTAGTATTCTTGCTTTTTCTCTAACAACAAGTACTTCTGTTACATATTTTTCATGATTTAAATCGCCAACAAAGACAACTTTTACTTTATTTTCCCCTTCTTTAAGTTCTACACTAACATCTTCCCAAATCCAACCAGTTGGAAGAGGAATATCATTTAAAGAAGAAGTGTTGGCAGAAACAGAAATAGTAGAATTTAAAGTTTCTTTTGGAGCAGGTACCTTCTTGATAGTAAAAGGAATCGTAACTTCTTTAGAATATAATCCTTTTCCTTTGATGATTACCTCAGCTGTTCCCGCATTGATATTGTTTTCATATTTCACGATTTCATAATCCGTATCTAAGGTTAAGACATGTCCATTACTATCTTTAACAGTAACATTTGGAGTAAGTTCTTCTCCTGTATATATCACTTCTTCTACTTCAAAAGTAAAGTCTTCTTTTGTCAATTCAATGGTTTTAATCTTTGAACTATATAAAGTGAATTGAACTGGATAATCAATACTATTTCCATCACTATCGGTAATGGTAAAGACAACATGGAATGTTCCTTCCCTATCCCATTTCGTCTCATCCCAATCTGTTTTTTCTAAATTGAGTTCGATGGTAGTATCCTTATCATCCTCTTTAGAAGCATCATCTTCTACATCTGAAACAACTAGTAAATTTTTAAAGAATTCATAATCAATAGTCTTTGGCTTTTCAATATCAAAAGAAAGTTCAGCATCCGGTTTTAGACTAACTTGTGGATGATTACCATTTTCACGAGTTACGTAAACGGTAACTTCCGTAGTCTTATAATTATCAGCATCTTCTTGATAATAAACCACTTTTACAGGGACGCGTTTACCAGGCACTAATTTAGTTTCAGAAAAATCTGGGTGCCAATACCAACCATCAGGTAACGTATCAAAAGGAGCTAGCAACAAAAATTCTGTATCTTTTGGTACCGTTATATTTTCATCTGGCATAGTAGCAGGATGTTCTGCTTTTTCAATTTCAAAAGCAAAATTTTTTCTACCGGTATAAGCACTAATTCCTTTAATAGAAATTTGAGCGGTACCAGCATTTACATTATCGATATATTCTACGATATAATCTTCATCTTTAATTAATGTCTTATCTTTATGTTTTACCGTGACACTAGGTTCTTTAGGATTTCCATCATAAGTATATCCACTAGTTATATAACTGACATCTAAATCATCAACACGCGTTCTAGAGGTAGTATTTTCAAAAAGATTAATCATAGCAGCAGATGCGAAATAATTGCCTCCCATCGATTCAAGGGCTGTTAATCTTACATACTTTGCTAATTTAGGAGTTGGTAAAATATACATTTTTGTCTGTAGATTTCCTTCCCAAATAATCTCATCACTAACTGTTTCCCAAGTATTCCCGTCTAGACTAACTTCTAACTTTGTTTTCGTAAATATTCCATTAGTTCCATCTTGTCTTGGAACGTATTCAATCTTGGAAAGGTCGATTGGATCTTCTCCAAGAACCTCAATTTCAATCCATTTTTGCGTATCTGATTTATCCCATAAATTATGCCAATAAGTATACATATTACCATCGATAGCTAGTCTTTCATGTTCACTATCTTTTTGTCTAGAAGAAGCTTTAGCACTCAATCTAGAAATAGGTACATAAACCTTTGTTGGATCATCATTAGGGTCTACTTCAAAAGTAAAGGAAACATCACTACTTGGTAAATAATTGTCATGGGCTCCATCTCGAACCAATACGGTTTTAAGGCCTGTTAAATCAGGTGCTTGATCTTTAAACTTTACCCATTCTTCTTGATTGGAAATAGTAGCAGTCTCACTACTTATTTTCCACTCCATAGAATCTGTTGTTCCTATTACTTTATTTTCTAAATCATTCGCATATAAATTCTTTGGTGCTGTACCCTCTTCAATATTAATAATAGTAATACTTGGACTATTAGGAGATTTATCATCATCTCCCATAATGTGTACAACAATATCCTTATCGGAAGTAATTTGATCTAATTTATCCGTTAAATCAGCAACTTTTCCACTCGTTACAGATGTCCATGTTCCATGTACTTCTTTCGTTGAAGCATCATAAGAATAATCTAGGGAATACTCAAATAGTTGCTCTGTTGCCAATACAATTTTATTCGCATTTTCACCACTGAAAGAAAATTTAACATTTTCTTCTTGACTTCCTAATAGATATTGTGAGACTTGTCTCACTGCTTGCCCATTCGGATAGGCAGGGTCTTCATTTTGAACTTTTGACAATTCTGTTAAGATTTTATGGAAAGTACTATTAACAAGAAAACGGTCATGATCATCTAATTTTGATTCAATCAATTTTAACATATCATGCATAGCTAAAGGATATTCCTTTAAATTAGCCATAATTTCATTGCTTAAGCGTTCATAATCATCGGAATTTTTATTTGGATTTTGTAAATATGTTTGGATTAAACCATACCAACCATCTAAATTAAAGTTTTGAATTCCTCCTGTATTTTTAACTGTGGAATCATTTTCTTTTGGCGAAGTTCCCACAATAGCTCGATATAAATTTTCCTGTTTTACTAAATCCTCTTCATAAATATCAGCAATCAAGGTATACTCTAAAGCTTTAACGTAGTTATCAAAATCATCAATAGCGCTCTGCGCTAAAATGACATAACTTCCGTTATAATCAGAAGAATAATCTAGCGTAGTGGTTCCCCAGTTTAATGGGAATCTCTCCCCTTTTTCTGTTCCACTAGATTTTGCCCAACCACTAACATCATTACCAATTCTCCAAGTAGAAACCCATTTGCCATCTTTATCTTTTTTCTTGGTTTGAATAAGATAGGCAGCATGGGCAGGTTGTCTTGTAACCGCTGCTACTTGTCCGTAAGAATTGTGAAGATTTTCTCCTGTTTTAGAAAGAGCACCACAAACACCATCCTCTTCCCAAACAATCCACAATCTTGGTTGTGTATTCGTAAGACTTCCAACACCCCATTTATCAAGTTTGTAAATATCATTACAATTTGCACCACGACTGTATCCTTCTACATTTGGGCTTTTAGTATCGATACCACAATGATTAGAATTAGCAACATAATATTCTTCATCCGTATATCCCCATTTAAAACTAGCATCATACCAAATATAAGTATATGGATTCATACTTGCTGTTGTTCCATCACTACCTGCATATTTAGTTCCCTCTAAATGACTACTAAACCAGTTTAGCCAAGGAATTTCATTATCACTTAAACGAGCATCTACTACCCAACGCATTTCTTCTACAGTTAGAGCTTCAAATGTTTCTACATCAAATGTTTGATCATAAGTCTCTGGTAAATCTTGATTTAAGTATAGTTTTTTAAAAGCTTCATAACGTTTAAGCGGATTAGAAACAACTTGCGTATTTCCTTCTCCTGAAGTCCAAAAAGCAACCGTACTAGAGTGCGTCAAGGAAATAGCCATCATCATGGTAAGATAAGTTTCTCTTTTTTCTTCATCTGGATCATTTAAATCGTCTTTATACTTATGATAAAGTTCAGATAAAACATTAAACGAATTAATATAATTTCCTAAAGGTTCCCCGCCCGTGATGTACGTCTTTAAAATATCCTTATGTGTGAATAACCACTTCAGGGTCTCTGATTTTTCTTCGTCGTTATCTGTTGCATAAGCTTGTATAATTTGATATCCCACTCTTTTCACAAGTGTTCTTTGTAATAGTTTTAATTCTAATTCGTCATCTTTTAAAATTTCTTCTTCGGTATGTCCCTTTAAGGCTTCATCATACTCTTCTAAGGTCAAAATCCAATCCACTTTGGCATCTACTTTTGGCGTAAAATTATCCTTATCATATAACATAGCATTTGCATATACAGAATGATCAGAACTATTTCCACCTAAATCACTAGCGACTAATTTTAAGTAGTTATATTCTCCAACAGGAATAACAACTTCCTCGGCATCTGTATTTCCTTTAAAAGTAGTAGATGGATGTTTTAAAACTGTCCAATTTTCATTATCCGTAGAACCGGAAATGGTAAATTGAACCCCATTTCCATTGGATTTGGCATACATATCTACCCCAATATAGGCAGAAAAAGTATCTAATCCCCTTTTGGTATATTCACTAATATCAAAAATCAAAGTACTAGTAGCATGCGCAAAAATACCGTTTAAAAAGTATTGTTGCTGTCCATTTACTTGAAGAGATATCAAGTCTCCTGGCTCATTTTGATTGATTTTAAGAGCTCTAGGATCTTTCCAACCACTTTCTTTTTCAATCAATTTGTCCGTATTCCATAAGTCGGTTAAATAGATATAATTTTTTTCTTGTTCTTTAGAGGCTGCTTGTACGACTAATGGCAAATTCGTAAAAGGTTCTAACATGGTAAAGCAAACAATTACCATTGTCCATAAAATACCGATTCCTTTTTTCACAATTTCTTTCATATCATCACTCCATTTTATTATTTTATTCATTCCTTGTAAAAGAGATTAGTCTTTCCCCTTCTTTCCCCTTTATTTTAGCATATAACTTTTATTTTTTAAAGATTTCTATTGAAAATTAAAAAGCAATTGATATTTATTTCACAAAAAAGACTAAAATTTTCTCTTAGTCTTTCATTTTATTATTCTCGCTATTTGCAATTTACTTTATTTCTTCTAACATTTTTTCTTTTAGTTTGTCTATGTCCGTGAAAAAGACTTTAATTCCTCTATTGTGAAGTTTCATTAAATTTTTGAAATTCTTAAGTATTATTTTTTCTAATTTTTCAGGAACTCTTGCTGGTTTACCATCTACTGTATGCACATGATCTATGTATTTTTCTAAAGTTGGAAAAGCATTTTGTAACAAAATAACGGAATTCTCATCAAAGATTTTCTCAATTAATATTGTATTACAAAAACCATATTTTTCTATCTTCTTATCAACTATTTTTTTATATTTATCAACTTTAGAACTAATTGGAATAAACCATAAAATATCTTTATCTTTGATTGTAAAATAAGTAGGTCTTTTCTTTCCTCTTTCATGATTTTGCATTAA
>CANROB010000041.1 GCA_947632115.1 uncultured Bacilli bacterium | reverse complement strand
ACTAATATGATTGTTGATTTTCATTTTGAAGATATTCCGTATAATTTGTTCTTAGATTTAAAACAACTTTGTCATTTTCAGAAAACGGGAGTTGAGACATTAAGTGAAGAGGAATTAAGCTTTTACCAAAAAATTCTTGATTTAGATTCTCTTTCTTATGATGAAAAAATAACTCTTCACCAAGAACTTTCCAAAACAGATATGATTTCTAAATATTACGATGATTATAAGTCTGCTAAAGAAAAAAGTTATCAATTGATAAAAGAAAAGATGCTAACAGATAAAACGGCGAAGAAATGGAAAGATGAAGAACTCTCTTTAAAAGCAGGTGTTGATATTTATGTTCTAGAGGGAGATCCTTTTTATGCTTTTATCAAGTCTTTATGCATTTCTAAAACACAAGTAATGGAGAAAAAAGATATTTTATATACTGTTGATGGATGTTCTTATTCCTTAGATGGATCAGATAAATTAAATACCTATTATAATCCGCACGAATATTACAATATTGCTTACAATGATTTTCCAAGCGATCAAGTACTTCATATGTATCCTGTAGATTCTTTTTCTAAGTATATTAGAGAATTCCACACAGGAGCAACGGATCGTGTTTATCAATTGATGACTCCAGAAGAACTAGTTAAAAAAAGTTACCAGTATAATGAAATTGTGATGCTTCAAAGAAATGATAGACGAGTAGATGATGATTTTAATGATCGTTTAAAAGTTCCTTCGATGTTTGCCATTTACTGTTATGATGAAATTACAAATAACGATATCTTAAGTGCGAAAAATTTGGGATTATCGATTATTTTAGTGAAAACAAAAAACTACCGAAAACAAATAGAAACCATCGAAGACCGTATGAGTATGTTTGATACAACAGGAGTCGCTTATGGCTATCAAAAAGGAATCAACTATCTTACGGAAATAGGTGAGGATGATATGTATGGAAGACGAAAATGAAATTACATTTCGTCCTCTTTTAGATAGAGAAGAGGACTACCAAAAACTACATAAATGGTGCCAGCACCGTGAGGTTTATGAGTGGTTTGAGCAAAGGGTTCTTTCTTATGAAGAAATTGTTTCTAAATATCGACGTAAATTAAAGGAGAAAAAACAATCTTTATGGATTATTCAATATCAAAATAAAGATATAGGGCTTGTCCAAATCTATCCTTATGAAGAAGATGAGATGAAAGGGTATCTCTCTTCTTATCATAACATTTATGAATATGATTTGTTTATTGGCATTCCTTCTTATCTATCGAAAGGATTGGGTAAGAAAATCATCCCTCGTATCAATAGGAAGATTTATCAAGAATATCCTGCCAAAACGATTCTCTTAAGACCTTTTAAAAGAAATAGAAGAGCCGTTTGCTGTTATGAGGAAAGTCACTTTAAAAAAATAGGGGAAGTCGTTTCCAAGGATACTTTAGGAAAAGAGGAAATCATTCTTCTTCTTATTCATACAAAGTAGTATTAGAGCGTTCAAAAGAACGCTTTTTTTTCATACAATGAAATGGGTGATTGCATGTTTTTAAAGAAAATGAATGCTCGTATGAAATTTGTTTTAGTAGTTCTTCTATTCCTTTTTCTAGTCATTATTGGAAAAGTATTTTATATTCAAGTCATTAGTTATGATAAACTAAACCACTTTGCAACAAGTCTATGGAGTAGAAATCTTCCACTAGAAGCTAATCGTGGAATTATCTATGATCGAAATGGAGTCGTTCTAGCCGGAAATATTACTACGACCTCTCTTGTTTTAATTCCAAATCAAATTGTCGATAAAGAAAAAACAGCTGCCTCTTTAGCCAATATCTTAGGTGTATCTTATGAGGATATGTATGGACATGTCTCTAAAAGAACATCTATGGAAAGGGTTCACCCTGAGGGAAGACGGCTATCTAATGAAATTGCTGATCAGATTTCTAGTTTAAAATTGCCAGGAGTTTATTTAGTAAAAGAGGCCAAAAGGGAATATCCTTATGATACTTTTTTATCGCATACGTTAGGATTTGTGGGAATTGATAATCAAGGATTAAGTGGACTAGAACTGATCTATGATGAATATTTAACAGGAAGTTATGGAGCAATTAAATATTTTTCTGATGCGAAAGGAAATCGTTTAAATCTAAGTCAAGTGTATGAAAAACCACAGGATGGAATGAATATGACTTTAACGATTGATTTTGAATTACAGGAAGCATTAGAAAGAGAATTAGATAATGCCATGTCACTATATCAATCTGACCAGGCATTTGGATTAGCCATGGACCCAAATAGTGGCGCTATTCTAGCGATTTCTTCTCGCCCTAATTTTTCTCCTACGAACTATCAAGACTATACGACAGAAGAAATTAATCGGAATCTTCCTATTTGGATGACGTATGAACCGGGCTCTACTTTTAAAATGGAAGCGCCACATTTTAGACATAGGATACTTATTGATTTCATAGAATGAATTGGTGATAAAGTTGAATAAGGAGTTATTTTACTTTCAAATAGAAGTCATCATGAACCGAAATTTATATCAAAGAGAAATGATAGATGAAGAAACTTTTTTAGCTGTCCAAGAAACTCTTCTTAAAAAGATAGAAGAATTAACATAAAGGAGAAAAGAATGGATTTCATTGAAATTTCTAAATCCGTTATGAATGGAGAAAGAATCACGAATTTACCTCTTCGAGTATGCTTTTATGCTAGAGTATCTACCGATAGTGACAATCAACTAAATTCTTTAGAAAATCAACAGAGTTATTATGAAAGTTATATTATGAAAAACCCCAATTGGCAGTTTATAAGAGGATATATCGATGAGGGAATATCAGGAGTAAGAGTCGAAAAAAGATTAGGATTTCAAAAGATGATTGCGGATGCGAAAGCACATAAATTTGATTTAATTATTACGAAGGAAGTATCTAGATTTGCTCGTGATTTAGAAGATAGTATTCATTATATTCGTATTTTAAAACAGGCTAATGTAGGCGTTTATTTTGAAAATCAAAATTTAAATACCTTTGATACCAATTCAGAATTGATTTTAAATATCATGTTTAATTTAGCGCAAGATGAATCCCGAAAATTATCGGGAAGAGTAAAATTTGGTCATCAGGAAGCTATGAAAAAAGGACATGTTTTAGGTTCTTCGAATATCATTGGTTATCGTAAAGAAAATTGTAAATTAGTAGTAGTTCCTAATGAGGCAAGATTTATCCAAAAAGTATTCGAATTATACGCTAGTGGGAATTATGGTCTATGTAAATTAGCTAAACTATTAGCTTCTTATGGATTTTACAATAAAAATGGTAATTATTACGATAAGGATACTTTAAAAAGAATCTTATCCAATCCGAAATATAAGGGATTTTATCGGGGAAAAACAACAGAAGTAGTTGATTATCGAACGAAAAAAAGACGAAAAATAAAAGAGGATAAGCAAATCTTATATAAAGCAGACGCACATATCATTCCTGCTATTGTAAGTGAAGAATTGTGGAATCAAGCGAATAGCATTTTAAAATCTAGAACGAAGAATTATCAAAATAGTAACTATTTTTCAGGAGGACTCAAATATCCTTTTTCGTCTAAGATATATTGTCAATGTCATGATACAAATTTTCAAAGAAGTCATGGTAATAGGAAAAAAAGTAGACCTATTTGGTGTTGCAATAGATATTTAAAATATCGCCTAGATGCTTGTGAAAGTCCCCTTATTGCAGAAATAGATTTATATCATATGATGGAAATGATTATGGATAAGATTATTTTAGATAAAGAAAAAATCATTCAGGATTTAATTACCCTTTATCAAAGTGAAAAGAAAGGCTCTAAAGAAAAGGAATTGGATATCATTAATCAAAGCATTCATGAAGTAGAAGCAAAAAAAACAATGGCTCTTGATTTGGTCTTTCATCAGGAATTGGGAAAAGAGGAATTAAAAATGCAGTTTGCTACCTATGAAAAAGAATTAAAGTCTTTGGTAAAGCAAAAAGAAGCTATCTTAAAAGAAAGACAAGCGGTAGATAAATTTCAAAAAAACAAGTCTCATCTAGGAAAGTATATGGAAGAAGAATTTAATGATTGTATCTTAGAAGATTTTATTAGAACCTTTTTAGAGGAAATCATGGTTTTAAAAATAAAGAATAATCGCCATACAATTCATTTAGATATCTATTTAAATTTATCAGGTATGGTTAAGGAAAAGAAAAAAGGAGCTAGGCATATTATGGGCCCACTTCCTTATGAAATACAATATCTTTCCAATCAAACCTGTGAAACAAAAGAACAAAAAAGAAAGAATCAGATACCTAATTTTTTTACGTATAATGTTTTTGTAGAAGCTCCATAGAAACCTCCATTTTGCTATTTTCGTATTCTTATGATATAATAGGCCCTAATTTGAGGGGGTTACTATGGAAGAAGTTATAAAGGAAGCTTTGGCATTTATTAAACAGTGTGATGCGGATTTTGAAAATAATTTGTTTTTGCCAGAAAATTCAGAGAAGGCAGTTAGATATCTTGATTCATTAAAACAGTTACAAAGAGAAAACAATTCTCGCATTTTAGAAGCTACGATTCAAAAATTGGATTTTATTAAAAAACAAATTGATGCTGTTAACTATCATACTTGTAGTGCGGAAAATGTTTTAAATTTAGTTTCTCTAAGTGTGACCGATTATATTATTACGCTTGTTAAAAATAAACATTTAGTAGATCCCTTATTAATTGCAAGATATGCTTATATCGAATTATCGAAAGTATTATATTATGATATTTCTTATGTAAAACAACAAGACGTTGCTATAAAAAATAAAATATGTGATGCCAGTGTGAATGTTCAAAAAGAAAAGATATTTTCTTATGTAGTATGTACACAGTGGTTACAATTATATACTTATATCCTAAAACAATTTGACATAGATGTCATTCCTAGGAGTATACCTGGTCAAAACCATGTTTGGGGGGAAATTCCATTAAATGATCAATTTATTATTGTTGTAGATGCTACTGATTATATCAATTCCTCTATTGATCTTAGTAATGCGAAATCAACGAGTCCTACTGTAGGATTTGTTGTGTTACCAAAAAAATATTCTACTATCAAACTATATGATACCTTCTACGATAAAAAGAATAGGGAACTAGCTCGTGAGATAGAAGAGTATTATTCCCTAAATAGAGATTTAGATATGGCTCTTCATTATATCACGGCTAAGGGTTATCCCGTTGAAAGAATATTAAAAGAAAACGAACTTTTTCACCATTCTGATGAAATCATTACCAATCCAAGAGATATTTCTTACTTTTTAAATGGTGCCAAGGATTTCTTTAAACAGTTAAAAATTCCTAATAATATTGATGGCTACGAAATTTATGCTTACTACAATAGGTTTCTTAAAAATTTGCCTCGTAATATTAGAGCAAATGTGTCGGAAGAAACCATCTATGTAGATTCCTTTTCTTATAAAATTAAAAAAGTTCGTAAACAATTCTTACATGTTCCTAATGAATATTTACAATATTTAGATGCCCTAATTTATAGTAGATATTATAAGTATTTAACAGAAGAGGAAAATAATGCTCTTTTTGAAAAGATGAAAAGAGGTATTTTAAACGAAGAGCAACTAAGAGATGCTATTGCGAAAAGCGAATTAGTCATTGCGGGGATTAATCGGGAGATTAATCTATATTATGCGATTAATAAATTACACTTCTTTGAACCTATGAGCGCAGAGACAATTGGAATTCAACTATATGAACCAATGATGGGAGTAAAAAGTTTTAGCAATCAAGAAGATTATCACGAATTTCAGAAAACCATGCTTTTAAAATAATTTATATTTCCGATATAAATTATCAGACTGTTGACAAAAGAAATTTTGAAAACAGTCTTTTCTTATTAAAAAAAATTTAGTATAATTAAATTGCGAGAT
>CANROB010000040.1 GCA_947632115.1 uncultured Bacilli bacterium | reverse complement strand
TCGGGAAATGGCTCAATTTGGTAGAGCACTACATTTGGGATGTAGGGGTTGCAGGTTCAAATCCTGTTTTCCCGACCATTTAGTTATTGAAGGCTTCATATGAAGTCTTTTTTATTACTTAAGGAACCCCTTGCTCACCCAAACCAATTATAGGAAAATACAACTATTAACTTTATAATAGCGCGCCTAAAAAAGTTGAACACCCTTATTGTATTTATTTTCTGATAAAAAAATAGTGAGGATATCCTCACTATTCTGCGACTTCAAACGTTTCTTTAAATTCATCCAATCTAAGTCCTGCTGGTAGTTTATATTTAGGTCCTTCAAAGCTCATAGAAGCAATCATAGTACCAATTGGACGTAGATCATCATCAGCATATTCTCCCTTTTCATTTTCAAGAACAATACCAAATACGTGGGTACCATTTGCCTTAGCATAAGCCACTAATACATTTTTTGTTCCCATCATAACTTCTGTCATTACAAATGAAGTACCACTAATCTCTTTTTCTACTGGATTTGTACACTCATATCCCATATCGGCATAGTAACTAACTAATTGTGATTTATTACTTGCTAAAGTATTATAAGTTCCTACCCCTAACGTCATAATCGCTGACCAACTATTTTCTGGATCTCCAATATAAAAATCACTATCATATACCTCTGCATATAAATCATCTGGTACATATAAATAAAATCCTTCGTAATGGTATTCTTTTACATTTTCTAATGTTTTTTTATCCTCTACTTGATTCTTTCCAGAGAACATTCTTGTCATAAAGAAGCACATAAGAGCAAGTGCTAGCAAAGAAACAACCAAAACGATTACAAACATAATAATATTTGCTTTTTTCTCTTTTTTGGCCTTCTCCTCTTCTAAAGAAAGAGGAGGAATTGGACTTTCCTGGGTAGGTACTGGCATTCCAGCATCTAAAGAGGTTGTATCCATAGGAAATTCTGGTACACCTGGCATAGGATTTTCTACCATTCCCATTGGTTGTAATGGGGTAGCTGGTGCTGCCGTTACTGCTTCTGGTGCGGGTGCTGTTGGTACCGGATTTTCCGCTACTGGTGGAACTGATACAGGTTCGCTAGTTACTCCTGTGTTATTTAATGGATCAAGTGCTACCATAGGATCTGCTGCCATAGGGGCTGTTACTGGTTCAGGGGAATTCATATTTACTGGCTCTCCACAATTTGGACAAGCAGTTACACCTGGTGTAAGGGGAGCACCACATTTAGGACAATTACTCACTTTTTATTCCTCCTATCATAATTCTACTTATATAATCATACCATAAAATTTTATTTTTTAGTATACTCTTCCTAAAAAATATGTATATATTAAGCACATTTTCTTTTTGACAAAAAAATATGCACACACTTGTGCATATTTTTATTCACTAAAACTTTCAAATTGCGAATTATATAACTCGGCATAAAAGCCACCTTTTTTAAGTAAAGACTCGTGATTTCCTTGTTCTACAATATTTCCATCTTTCATAACTAATATTAAATCCGCATTTCTAATAGTGGAAAGACGATGAGCAATAATGAAAGAGGTTTTTCCAACCATTAATTTATCCATTGCTTTTTGAACCAATTCTTCCGTTCTCGTATCTACATTAGAAGTAGCTTCATCTAGAATAAGGAAAGGTGCATTTTCAAGCATACCGCGGGCAATGGTTAACAATTGTTTTTGTCCTTGACTGATGGTATCATTATCACTTACCGTTGCATCAAAACCGCCTGGTAACGTTTTTATAAAATGATCAATTCCTACAACTTTACAGGCTTCTAAAATTTCTTCGTCTGTAACACTTTCATTGTTAAATTTTAGATTTTCACGAATGGTTCCATCAAAAAGCCAAGTATCTTGTAAAACCATAACAAATAGGTTATGAATATTATCTCTTGTTAACTCTTTTGTAGATACTCCATCAATAAGGATATCTCCCTCATTGATATCATAAAACTTCATCAACAAGTTAACCATGGTTGTCTTTCCTGCTCCTGTTGGACCAACAATGGCAATTTTTTCTCCCGCATGAACTTTAGCATTGAAATCTTTGATGATTTCCTTTTTGCCATCATAACTAAATTTGACATGTTGAAATTCAATATCTCCTCTAACCTGACTCGCTTGAAGTGTTTTTTGAATATCACTTTCATCTGCTAATTCTTCCTCATCTAATAGTTCGAAGACACGTTCAGAAGAAGCAGCGGTAGATTGTAAGAAGGTTAAAGCTTGAGCGATTTGTGAAAGTGGATTGGTAAACAAACGAACATAGATCATGAAGGCTACAATGACACCAAAGGAAATAATATCGTTCATCGTTAACATCGCACCAACAACACAAACAGCAACATAGCCAAAATTTCCTACAAATCCCATGATTGGTTGCATAAGGCCAGATAAAAATTGACTTTTTCGATTGCAAGTAAATAACTTTTCATTTAGCATGTCAAATTCTTCTGATGCCTTAGTCTCTCCATTATAAGCTTTAACGACATTATGTCCAGAATAAATTTCTTCAATATGACCATTCAAGTTTCCAAGTTCTGCTTGACGTTGAATAAAGTATTTTTGAGATTTTCCTAGGATAAGTCCCATAAGTCCAAAGCCAATAACACTAGCAGCTATTGCTGTTAACGCCATAATCCAGTTAGTCACAAACATCATGATAATAGATCCGACAAATAAAGTAATACTTGTCACTAATACCGATAAACTCTGATTTAAGTGTTGAGCAATGGTATCAACGTCATTAGTAATTCTAGAAACAACATCTCCCATTTCATGGTTATCGAAATAGCGAAGAGGTAAAATATTAATCTTATTACTAATGCGAGTTCTTAGGTTTTTCGCAAATTTATTAGATATTGTTGTTAAAATAAAAGATTGAATATAACTAAAGATTGCACTAACAATATAGAAAATAGTAAGAAGAAGTGCGATACTTTTTACTTTTTCTAAATCCATCACTGGTTTAATTTTATCGTAAATTGGTTGTGGAAGAGCGTCCATTTTCACAAGAAATTCTTTTTCATCTTTTTGAGCAGTTTCTAATACCTCTTGAAACTTTGTCTTATCTTCTAAAGAAATAGTATCATCCATCATAATTTCTCCTACTACCTCTTCCGTAATAGAAGGAGTAAGTCCTGATGAAATGGCATCGGTTAAATCTGATAATTTATGAGGAGCTATTAAAGCTAGAATAGCACTAATCATAGCAAGGGTTAAGGCAAGTGTTAAGAAAACTCGCCAAGGTTTTAAGTTTTGTAAAAGACGAATCATTGAGCCTTTAAAGTCTTTTGATTTTTCAAAGTTTCTTCCACCTCTAGGCATTTTCTAATTCCTCCTTTGACAATTGGGATAAGGCAATTTCTTGGTAAACAGGACAGTTCTTTAAAAGTTCCTTATGTGTTCCCATACCAACACATTCACCCTTATCCAATACCATAATTTTATCTGCTTTCATAATGGTTCCAATTCTTTGGGCAACAATCATACTAGTAGCATCTTTGGTATAGTTTTTTAATGCTTTTCTTAAAGTGGCATCTGTCTTATAGTCTAAGGCACTAAAAGAGTCATCAAAAATATAAATCTCAGGGTTTCTAGCTATTGCTCTAGCAATCGCAAGACGTTGTTTTTGACCCCCTGATACATTAGTACCGCCTCTAGCTATATGCCCATCATAACCATTTTCCATCTTCGTAACAAAATCTGTTGCTTGAGCAATTTCTATAGCTTCTTCAATTTTCTTATCCGTAATTTCACCTTGACCATTTTCCCCATAAGCAACATTTTCTCGTACACTACCGGTAAACATGAATGCTTTTTGAGGAACATAGCCGATCTTATTATGAAGAGCTTCTAACGTATAATCTTTGACATTCACACCATCTATTAAAATTTCGCCATCTGTTGCATCATAAAAACGAGGAACAAGATTGATAAGTGTTGATTTTCCACTACCAGTAGAACCAATAAAGGCAATGGTTTCTCCTTTATTTACCGTAAATGAAATGTTCTTTAATAAGTATTCATCAGCATCTGGGTATTTAAAAGATACATTTTTAAATTCTACTACCCCTTTCATACCTTTTACTCCTTCTTTTTTGGTTCCATCTTGAATAGTAGCTTGTTGATCCAATACTTCATTAATTCTCGCTGCTGATACTTGCGCTCTTGGCCACATCATAAAGATCATAGCAAGCATCAAGAAGGACATAATAACCTGCATTCCATAACTAGAAAAAACAACCATATTTCCAAATAAAGTAATCTTATCTAGCATATGAGCTTCTGAAATTAAGTAAGCTCCAATAAAGTAAATACCGAGTGTTAAGAAGTGCATTACTAAATTCATAATTGGATTTAAAATAGCAAAGCATCTTTGATTAAATAATTGCGTATTCGTTAAAGTATTGTTTACTTTTTCAAAACGATTTTTCTGATATTCTTCTGCATTAAAAGCATGAATAACACGAATACCCGTTAAGTTTTCACGAGTTACTCCATTAATACGGTCAATTAATCTTTGAACAATTTTAAATCTTGGAAGTACAATGAGCATAAGTCCAAAAACGGTCATGAGAAGAAGAACTACTCCTACGCCAGTAAGAGCACTCCACTCAATGCTTTTATTGACAATCTTAGTAACAGCCCATACTGCCATAATAGGCGCTTTAATAAGCATTTGTAGACCCATACCAATTAACATTTCAACTTGAGTCACATCGTTTGTTGTTCTGGTAATTAAACTACTAGTAGAAAATTTCTTAATTTCCTCCATACCAAAATACTCTACTTTTTCAAATACCTCTTTACGGAGTTTTCGAGAAAAAGAAGCACTGATATAAGAAGCAAAATAACCAACAATAATAGCAGATAATAGACTTCCTAAGGCACAAAGCATCATATACCCACCTTGCGTTAAAATATCTATCATTTTACTTCCTGACGTTTGTACAAGAGTCGTAATCGTACTCATATAATCTGGAAGTTTTAAATCTAACCATACTTGAAACACAATTAATAAAACACATATAAGGGCATAAAAGAAATCTTTTTTCCCTAATTTTTTAAAAAGTCTAAACATTTTTTTCCTTCCCTTCTTTTTGAACATTGAATGTCATTTCTTGAATGACTTTCATAAAAACTTTTAAATCCTCTTTGGAGATTCCTGCTGTTAAAGACGCAATCGATTCCTCAATCGCTTGACGAATTTGTAAAACGATTTTAAAAGCAGAATCAGTTAAAAGAATTTTTTGATATCGCCGATCGCTTTCTGTTTCCATGGTAACAAGACCTTTTTTTGTTAAATTGGCTAAAGCCTTGGATACATAAGCTTTAGATAAGCCACGACAAGATACAATGTCACAAGCTCTTTTACAATTATTGGAATTATAAAAAACGAAAAGAACTTCTACCTCTTGCTTACTAAGACCAGTTTCTTCTGCACATTTTTTGAGTGCCTGTTCATAGTTCTCTCGACCTTTGTGGACTAAATATAAAATACCATTTAGACCATTGATATCCATATCTTCACCTTCTTATAAATAGTTTCTATGGAAACTATCAAGCATTTTCCATTATACTATCTTGAGGAAGAAAGTCAACCATTCTTAATAATTTTTAAAAATTCTTTAAAGCGCTATTTTAGTCTATGCGAAAGAGGAAGATTTTTGCTCATCTTTTTAGTTTCTCTTCTTACAAGAAAAAAACGAGGAACTGAAATAGCCAGTAACTCATTTTTATCTTTTCTAAATTGTCATATTTTTTTATAAAAGTAGATTGTATTAAGAACATTTGTTTGATATAATTCTTATAGGGAATATCAGTTGTTGAGAGTTACCTCCAATCTTTATAGAAAGGGGGTTTGATAAAAATGAAAACTAAGACTTTTATTGTAAAAGTTCTCAAGCTCATTACTATCATTTTATTTCTCCTTATCATTATGATAGTAGTTATAAAAAAATGACACTCATTCGCTAGAATAAGTGCCTAAACAAATTTATTTTGGGTAGACATTCAACTTGACGAGACTGAATGTTCCCTTTTTTATTTTATTCAAGTTTCCTTGACAGATACATAATAACATAAAAACGGCCTTTTTACAAGCCGTTTTCTATTTTTACTCGAAATTCGAGTTATTATCACAATGGTGGTTCCAGGTAGAATCGAACTACCGACACGAGGATTTTCAGTCCTCTGCTCTACCGACTGAGCTATGAAAC
>CANROB010000039.1 GCA_947632115.1 uncultured Bacilli bacterium | reverse complement strand
TCACGAAAAAGGACTAATGATAAAGTCCTCTTTCTTCTAACGAATTCATAAATAGGTAAAAAAGATAGAGTTACCAACCCCATCTTTGAACACTAAATTTTGTATTTTTACTACCAGTATGTGTACCCTTGGAATCTTTTTGATGGACAAACGCTAAATCCATCCAAATATAGCCTTTGGCATACTGTTTTCTCATGGTTCCTCCTGTATCCAAAACAACGGCATAGAAAGGATCGATTAAACCATTATCCACAAGAATCATTGTTCCACAAGGAAACCCTCCTAAATCAGCAGCTAGAATACGAACTTTCCCATATTCAGAATCTGTATAGTACATTCCATCTCTCGTTAAACTATGTGTTTTTCCATTTTCCGTACGACAAGCAACGGTACCTGTTTTACTACATCCTGCACAATCAGATCCATAAGTAGTAAGTCTTCCTACATATTCACCACTACGACCAGTACCTACTTCTACTACCATGGTAACTGGTTCATGAAGAACCTTAGTTGTTCCATTTTCGTACGTATAAGTAATCCCGTTTTCACCAGCAACAAGAACCTCTTTAGCAGCTGTTCTTGATTTTGATGAATTATATACATATCGTGTTTGATAGGGAACAATTTTATTCACTACTGTTGCTGTTTTTGCGTAACTTGTATTATCTACTGCGAGGAACTTTTCATGATAATCTCCAATCCCTAAACAAGAAATAAGAGAAACTACCAAAACAGATATCCAATTACCAATTAATTTCAGCAAATAGATTTCCATAAGGTCACTCCTTACAACATCAAAAATTCTATCACAAAGGCATTTTTAAGTCAAATTGACGAATCGCATTTTGCATTGTTTTCTCAATAACTTCTTCCTTTTTTAATCCTTTTATTTCGGCTATTTTACTAGCGACTAATTCTGTTTTAGCAGGTTCATTTATCGACCCGCGAAAAGGCTCTGGAGAAAGATATGGACTATCGGTTTCTAATAAAAGATATGCTAAATCAATTTCTTTTACCACTGCTTTTAACTTCTCACTATTTTTAAAAGTTACAACGCCACCAATTCCAAAACAAATATCAAATTCTAAAAAGCGTTTCGCCATTTCCACACTTGAACTATAACAATGTAAATCATACTTTAAATAGGGATGCCTCTTCATAATCTCATAAGTATCCGAAATAGCATCACGACTATGAATCACAACGGTTTTATGGTATTTTTCTGCTAGTTCTAGTTGTCTTTCAAAGAGAATTTTCTGTTTTTCTTTTGATTCTAAACCATAGTGATAATCTAGACCAATCTCCCCAATACCGACAATTTTTTCATCATTTAAATGCTTTTCGATAAAAACTAAGTCTTCCTCTTTATAACGTTCTACCTCTTCTGGATGAATCCCTAAGACACCATATACCGTAGGATACTCTTGAGTAAGTTTTAATACTGCTTCATTGGATTTTTGGCTACATCCAGCTGTAATCATAATTCC
Organism: uncultured Bacilli bacterium; assembly: GCA_947632115.1. GTDB lineage: Bacteria > Bacillota_I > Bacilli_A > RF39 > UBA660 > UBA5578. The sequence continues at coordinate 4,881 of CANROB010000039.1, read as the reverse complement.
ATTCATATTTTCTACAATTTGCGATACCGAAGAATAAGCATCATCATCTAAATGGCAATGGGTATCTATTAGCATATTATCACCTACTACTATTATCGTTTCTAAAATACGAAAAAAAATCTATCCTCATAGATTTTTATGCTCTTCTATCAAGGATATAATAAAGCATATATACGATGATAGCACCAAAATATAAGATATCTGTCAATCTATGACTTACTAAAAAACTACAAAATACTAAAAAAGCCATAAGGGACAAGACAATAAGCACTTCCTTTACCACTATTCTTTCTTTTGTTGACATAAATTTCTCCTTACGTATAGAGTATAGCATACTTCTTCTAGAGAAACTAGAAAAAGCTATCGACAAAAAGCGCTATTTTACACATATTGACAAAAAAAGAGTTATTTTTGTAACTCTTCTAAGAATTTTTCTTTATCAATACGGGCAAATAAAGGTTCTGGTTCCTCTACTGTTTTACCACTTTCTAATCCACCAAAGGTACGAATACTTGCAAAATCTGTTTTATCCGTATTTAATTGGGCAAAGATTTTTTCAGCTGTTTCTGGTAAGAAGGAATGAAGTAACACTGCCCCAATACGAATAGATTCTAACAAATTATAAATTACGGTTTTTAAACGTTCCGTATTTCCTTCTTTAGCTAAAGCCCATGGCATTGTTTCATCAATATATTTATTGCTTCTTCTAAATATATCAAATGTCGCATCTATCGCATCAGCAACTCTTAAACTTTCCATAGAATTTTCGGCTTTATAGATAGATTCTTTAATAACTTGTTTTAATTCTTCATCGATTGGTTCTTCTACTCCTATAGATGGAACAACACTTTCAAAATACTTTTTATCCATAGAAATCGTTCTATTTACTAAATTTCCAAGAATGTTCGCAAGATCTGAATTATATCGTTCAATCATTAGTTCATAAGTTAAATTTCCATCATTCGCAAAAGGAATTTCATGTAAGACGTAATAACGAACAGCATCTACCCCAAAAAGATCAGCTAAATCATCTGCATAAATCGCATTTCCACGACTCTTACCAATTTTATCATTATTCGTAAGTAACCAAGGATGTCCAAAAACTTGCTTTGGTAATTCTAGATCTAGGGACCATAAGAAACATGGCCAATAGATGGTATGAAAGCGAATGATATCTTTCCCAATTAAATGTAGGTCAGCTGGCCAATATTTCTTAAATTCTTCTGTTGGATTATCAACATCATATCCAATATTTGTAATATAGTTTGTTAAAGCATCTAGCCATACATAAACAACATGTTTTGGATCAAAATCTACCGGAATTCCCCAACTAAAAGATGTTCTAGATACACAAAGGTCTTGTAATCCTGGTTTAATAAAATTATTCAACATTTCATTTTTACGAGACTCTGGTTGAATAAAATCAGGGTGTGTTTCAATGTATTCCACTAACCGGTCTTGATATTTCGATAACCGGAAGAAATAAGCTTCCTCTTTCGCTTCTTTTACCTCTCTACCACAGTCAGGACATTTGCCATCTACTAATTGCGATTCTGTCCAGAAAGATTCACAAGGCGTACAATATAATCCTTTATATTCTCCTAAATAGATATCTCCTTTGTCATACATTTTTTTGAATATTTTTTGAACCTCTTCTTCATGTTTTTTATCTGTCGTTCTAACAAAACGGTCGTAACTCGTGTTCATTTTATCCCAAATACCTTGAATGATAGAAGAGATATTATCGACATACTCTTGTGGAGTAACACCTGCCTCCTTTGCTTTTAGTTCGATTTTCTCACCGTGTTCATCTGTACCAGTTTGAAAATAAACATCATATCCTTCTTCTCTTTTAAAACGCGCAATGGCATCCGCTAAAATAATTTCATACGTATTTCCTATATGAGGTTTTCCAGATGTATAAGCAATAGCTGTTGATATATAATATTTTTCTTTCATTTTTTCTCCTCCTTATTTGTACTACCGATAGAACCTTTTCGAACCGTAGTAATTTCTTCTTCCTCATCCACTGTTAAAAATTTTGTAAAAATACCTTGAACAATACGATCTCCTTTTTGAATAATAAAATCTTCTGTTCCTTCATTTTGAAGACTTACCATCGCATGTCCTTCATTGGTCTCATTATTATAAAAGTCACTTTCAAAGATACCTACTTGATTGGTCATTCGTACATTATATTTAAAACCTGTACTACTTCTTACTACAAGCATCATCATTTCATCTTCATTCATCCTGATTTTTACGCCCGTTGGGATTTTTTTCACCTCACCTGGATGAATGACACAAGCAATAGGACTTCTAAAATCGTATCCCGCACTATATTTGGTTGCTCTTTTCGGTAACTCAAAATTGTTATATTCTTCTAAAGAAGAGTTTATGTCCTTTTGCCATCTTTCAAAACTAATTTTCTCAAAACCTCGCATAAATCACCTCTTACAAAAAAAATCACACCCCAGATAAGGGCGTGATGACGCGGTACCACCTTAATTTATAAATTTCTTTATATCTCTTTCCCTTAACGCGGTATTTCGTTTTATACTTTCCTATAAAAAGCTCCAGAGCCATTCGAAATAATTCTGATTTACTTGCTTTCACCTAACCAAGCTCTCTAAAAAATCATCCTTATTTTTCTTTCCTTCATCGCCTTTTTAATGGCTTCATTATAACACAACTTCTAACATTCTTCAAGATATTTTCTTAAAAAGAAAGTAAGGAAAGAAAAAAGTTCTTGATACTTCTCATCGCTTGTAAAAAAGACAAGTTTACCAATTTCTTTCTCTTCTCTTAAAAGAGAATATTTTAAAGAATCTTTAGATTCTCTTTTTTCTTTAATTTTTTGATAAGAGACAATACTAGGATAACAAATTAAATTTTCTCCTTCTAAAAGAATTCCTTCTATGTGGTATTTTTCATAAATCGTATCTAAAAGAATTTCAACTAAAAAATGAATTTCTTGAATACTAGAATATTTGGTAACTTCTAAAACATTTTCTTTTGGGGTTAAAGCAAGTAAATCCCCGGTATGAATATTTAATATTTTTCGTACATCTTTTGGTAAAACTAAACGACCTAAATCATCTATTTTGCGTACAATGGTTGGTTTAGACATACAAACTCCCTTCTATTAGTAGTTTACTTATTTTCCTTTATTTTATACAGTAGAAAAAACGTTTGCTTTTTTCAAATTGTATGTTATAATCATGTAATGCTTGAGGGGAGGAATATCATGAAAGCAACTTTTATTTTTGGCCATAGAAAACCAGATACAGATAGTGTTTGTAGCGCCATTTCTCTCGCTTACTTAAAAAATGCTCTAGGATCAAATACCATTCCTAGAATTTTAGGAGATTTAAATAATGAAACAAAGTTTGTTTTAAACTACTTTCACATCAAAGAACCAATGTATCTCAATGATGTTAAATTACAAATTAAAGATATTGATTATGGAAAGGGACTTTATTGTGATCGACATGAATCTTTATATAATACCATTGCTTACATGAGAAAAAATCTTTTAAGTTCGATTCCTATTGTCAATCAAAAGAAAAAATTTCTAGGATTACTATCCATGAAAGATATTACGAATGAGCTTATTAGTTGGGATTATGATATTATTAAAACGTCCTACAACAATATATTAGATACCTTACAAGGAGAAGAAATTCTTAGATTTGATGATGAAATTGAGGGTAATGTTTTAGTGGCTTCTTATCGAAGTACTACTTTCATGAAGGATATTCCGCTTGATTCCTCTTCTATCTTAATTGTTGGTGATAGACATAGTATTATTGAATATGCCGTTGAGTCTAAAATTAAATTGTTAATTGTAACAGGAAATAATGAAATAAAAGAAAAACATATTGAAATTGCCAAAAAGAACCATGTCAATATCATTAGAACAGCCCTTAGAACCTTTAATGTTGTTAAAGTAGTTGGAATGTGTAATTACGCAGAAACATTGATGATTCGAAATGATATTGTAACGGTTCAGGAAAAAGATTATGTAAAAGATTTTATAGAACTATCCAATAAACTTAGATATTCTGTTTTTCCCGTTTTAAATCCTATTAAAGAATGTCTTGGAGTTGTTCAAATTGAGGACACCATTAATAAACACCGGAAAAAAGTTATTTTAGTAGATCATAATGAAATGGATCAAAGTGTCGAAGGATTAGAGGAAGCTGAAATTGTAGAAATTGTTGATCACCATAAAATTGGAACCATTGGTACTTCTCAACCTATTAATTTTAGAAATATGACGGTTGGATGTACCTGTAGTATTATCTATTTATTATTTCAAGAAAATAACATTCCTATTCCTAAAGATATCGCTGGAATTATGTTATCGGCTATTATTTCTGATACCTTGTTATTCCACTCTCCTACAACAACAGAGCTAGATAAAGAAATTGCCCATCATTTATCTAAGATAGCCGATGTCGATATTGAATCTTATGCTTATGAAATGTTTAAAAACGGATCTTCCTTAAAAGGAAAAACGACGGAAGATATTTTATTTACTGATTTTAAAAATTTTTCTTTGGAAAATAGTAAAATTGGGATTGGTCAAATTACAACTTTAAATGTCGAAGAATTGCAAAATAGAAAGCAAGACTTTGTGGATACAATTACACAAATAAATAATTCTCAAAAGTACGATATGCTTTTGTTATTCGCAACCGATATCTTAAAAGAAGGGTCTTATATTTATTACAATGAAGAAAGTGAAGAAATTTTAAAAAGGGCCTTTGATATTGAAAAGTTAGAACAAGGATATTTTATTCCTTCCATTGTATCTCGAAAAAAACAAATTATTCCATCGATTGTGGAAGTATATGAAAATAAATAAAAGGAAATAGA
>CANROB010000038.1 GCA_947632115.1 uncultured Bacilli bacterium | reverse complement strand
GAAATAGAGATATAAATCTCTATTTTTTTTCATATCTTGTAATGGTGAAAATATGAAATATAATATAGAGGTAATTCATTTATTTCATGAAGAGGAATCTATAGAGCAAAGAAAAGAAGCTTTTAATCGTAAATTGTTAGAACTATTAGAACAGGAAAATCTTTTTAATGATGAGGAATGCTATGACAGAGAATAGGGTAGCTATTTATTTACGATTATCAAAAGAAGATATCGATAAGAAAGACTTTAGTGAAAGTATTCAAAATCAAAGGAGGATGTTACTCCAAAAAGTGCAAGAAGAAGGATGGAGTATCTTTGATATTTATATCGATGAAGATTATTCTGGTATCGATAGAGAAAGACCGGCTTTTCTACGCATGTTAAAAGATTGTGAGCAAGGAAAAATAGATATTGTATTATGTAAGAGTCAATCTCGATTTTCAAGAGACTTAGAAATAATTGAACAATACATCCACAATAAATTTAAGGAGTGGAATGTGCGTTTTATCAGTTTAATAGATCATGCGGATACTTCAGTAGAGGAAAATAAAAAATCACGACAAATCAATGCCTTGATGAATGAGTGGTATTTGGAAGATTCTTCTATGAATATTCGCAAAACTTTGCGAAATAAAAAAGAAGCAGGGTTATTTACTGGGTCGTTTGCGCCTTTTGGTTATCAAAAAAAAGATAAAAATCATTTAGAAATTGACCCGATTGCTTCTAAATATGTTCAACAGATATATGCATTATATGTAAAAGGTTATGGATATTCTAAAATTAAACAATATTTGAACCATCAACAAGTACCTACTCCTAGTCAATATAAAAAAGAAATAGGATCTAAATATTACGGACCATCAACTGGTAATAGTTGGAGTGAAAAAACAATTGCAGACATTTTAAAAAACGAGGTATATATTGGTAGTGTAGTGCAGGGGAAGTATCGAAAAATTTCTTATAAAAATAAAAAAGTGATTTCTCTTAAGAAAAAAGATTGGATTGTTGTACCTCACCAGCATAAACCAATTATTTCTCTACCGATATGGAATGAGGTACAAAAAAGGATTCATCAAAAGATAAGAATTCAGTCTAAGACAGGTAAAATTCATGAACTTAGTAAAAAGATATATTGTCAAAAATGTGGCCAGTCCTTTGAAAAAAATTCTTCTGGTCGTACTTCGTATTCCTATTTAGTTTGTCGTGATAGGAGAAATCATTGGCAACACTGTGATAATCGTGCCTCTATTCGTTTAGATGTGATAGAATCCTTAGTGTTAAAAGAATTTTTGAAGTTTTATCATCAATTCGCGGATGAACAATTGCTACTCCAATATGAAAATCAATACAGTATAGAACAAAATTTATTGTGTAAGCAAGCATGTGAAAGATTAGAAAATGATTACCATCAAAAAGAAAGAACTTTAAAAAAATTATATGAAGATTATATTCACCAAGAACTAGATGATGAAGTTTTTCAGAATCTCAAAAAAAGTTATGTCAAAGAATTAGAGCAGATTAAAAATACTCTTACTAGTATGAAAAAAGAAAAGATGCCTTTTTCTTTTAGAAAAAGGAAACCTATGATATCACTTAAAGTGGCAAAAAGTTTTATTCAGCGGATACAAATCGGTAATATGGAACATGGGAAAAGAGTGGTTATTATTGAGTGGATTTTTTGACTAAAAGATATGGGTCAGTTGCTCCTGTAGGACCAATAGGACCGGTAGCACCAGTAGGACCAGTAGCTCCTGTAGGGCCGGTAGCACCGGTAGCACCTTGAGGACCAGTAAGACCAGTAGCACCAGTAGCACCTTGAGGCCCTGTAGGCCCAGTAAGACCAGTAGGTCCAGTAGCTCCCGTTGCACCTGTTGCACCATTCATACCAGCTGGAATGACAAAGTTTAAAATATTATTTTGATCTGTTCCAGAATTGAACACAGATGCTGGGGTTCCAGGGGCTCCTGTGTTTACTGTTCCAATGGTTACCGTAGCAGGTCCTTGAGGACCAGTAGGGCCGGTAGGACCGGTAGCGCCACGGCCATTAGAACAACAAGAAGTTGGTCTAAATCTACTATCACATTCAATGCGTTCTATCGCATTTCTATAGATTTCTTCATTCATCTTTTTTACCTCCTGTTATAGGATACGCAATCGGTAAAGTATGAATAATGAAGTTGCGTAGAAAAAAGAAGAATTTTACATTCTTCTTTTTGGTCCTTCTTCTGGTTGGAATAATCGATTATTTAATTTTGAAAAGACATTTGGTAATTTATCAAAATCTTGATTAGACTGAGAAGCTTCCTCTAAGTGTTTAGATAATAATTCTTCTTGCATTTGATCATAAGAACGGCTTACTACTTGAGCTCCCTCAGGAAGAATTCTAAGTGGTTCTATTTCGGTAAGTGGATGGAAATCTTTTCTTTGCTGGTATTCTGGGAAGATTAATTCTCTTGTAATACATGCTTTTCCCGAAATAGCACTATGATGATAGCAAACAGCAATTTGTCTTGGCATCATCATATCAATATTGGCATGAGAAATAGAGTTCATGGAAGCTTGATTTTGTAATTCTTCAACATAACCTTCGAAGCGATTCCAAATACGATTGAGCTGAGTGTCAAAAACTGTTTTAATTTTTTGAGCAGATGTTTTGGAATCTGTTTTTTTCAAATATTCATGAAATTTGTCTAAACTTTCTTGTTTGATGAAATCTTTAAGGTCTCCAATCGTTTCACAAGAAGAAATTTGTTCTTTCTCCCATGTTATTCCTAAGAAATTATCCGTTAAAAGAGTAAGTTCTTCTAAATCTATTTTAGATTTTTCTAATTTTGTGTGGTCAGAAGATTTCATACTTGCGCAATCGACAATAGATTTTACGGTATCCTCAATCATTTTTTCACTTGTTGTTAGATAATCACCGGTTCTTTTTAGGTGATCTTTATCTAATCTAAATTCATTTCTACAACTAGCAGTTGCTCGTGCTACTTCCTGTCTTTGTACAATATTTGTTAGAGTAGCAGACTCTTTTAAGTGTTGGGCATCAAAAATAGCATCGAGAAGGGGAGTTCTCCTATCGGATTCTTTTTCTTTAAATGGTCCTTGTTTTGCTAGAAAGGTGAGATTTTCAATTTTTTCTTCAGGAACACCAATGTTTTTTAAATCTTCTGGAGAATTGAAGAAAATAACTTCTCCAGGGTCTCCTTGACGACCACAACGGCCTTTCACTTGATTGTCTACTCGCTCATAAGAAAAATGTCCTGATCCGATAATTTTTAATCCACCAGCTTCAACTACTTGTTGTTTCATGGCTTTTGCATTAGCTATCAATTCCGCTTGTTTTCTTTTCGCTGTTTTAGCAATGATATTTTGATTGGCCGCAATGACTTTTTTTGCTTCTTGAATGTATGATTTTTGATTTTCTTTTGTCATGAGACCACTTTGTTGCATAGAGTGAATCATCGTATTTAACTTTTCTTGGGAGATTTGTTTCATTAAATCTTGAATTTCTGGAACTTCTCCCCCCAATTTGATATCCGTTCCACGTCCAGCCATTTCAGTAGAAATAGTAATGGCTCCTAGCATACCAGCTTTGGAAATAATTTTTGCTTCTTCTGCTAGTTTAGAAACATTAGCGTTTAAAACAGGAATGTTAATAGCAATACCGTTTTCTTGAAATCTTTTTTGTAAATACTGTTCTAGTTTTTGACTTTCTTCAATAGAAGTAGTAGATAAAAGAACAGGTTGTCCTTTTCGATAGGATTTTAAGACTTCCTTAAAAATATCTTCATTTTTTTCTTCTTTGGTGGCATACATATACTCACCACGATCAATTACTTGCTTTGGTTTATTTCTTGGAACTACATAGGTATCTAGTCCATAGAGAATATCAAATGCAGTTTTAGCAGCAGTACCTGTCATACCACCTACTTTTTCATATCTTTCAAAGAAGGAAGCGGCAGGGATAGAAGCAAGGGTATTAGAAATTCCTGTTGGTACAATGGAGTAATTTGGCTTTAAAGTCGCTTCTTTAGCTTCTATAGCTTGTTGTAAGCCTTCTGCATAGACTCTTCCTTCTGCTGTTCTACCATTCATGACAAGAGAAATAGACCTGGTATTAAGACCTTTATCGTTTAATTTATAATCTACATTTTCTTGAAAGATAAACCAAGCCTTAATGGCATTATCTATTTCGTGTTGAATATTAGGATAATCTTTTGTAGAGTAGTTTTGAAATAAATCATTTAATTCGGGAATGGTTTGACTAGAAAGAAGATAAGCAAAAGCTCTAGGCTCTAGATCAATATATCCTTGATTATCTATTATATAGTCATATTTTTGTTCAAAAAGAGGCTTGTTATTTTCCGTCATTGATAGAATTTTTTGTTTATTTTGAAATAGAATTTTACGGATTTTTTCTTGATAGATTTGTTGGAAAATCATTGCATCTCCAAGCGTTGTAAGGGCATACTGGCGACTATTGGTATCTAGAATAATCGCATTGGTCATATCCATATCAAGGCGTTCTTCTTCACTTAATTTTTTTAGGTCTTCAAATTCTTTTTTATTGTGAATGGTTTTGACAAATGGATATCTAGGGTGAATTTTCTTGGCAGTTTCATTTATACGGTAAATAGCTGCTACCACTTGATTTGCACGAGCAATTTTTTGCTTTTCCATTTCAATTGCTTCATCGGAAAAGGCTAATTCTTCATCACTTGCTTTTCCTGAAATCGTAAAAGGGGTAACGGCATCATCGAATAAAACGGCATCAACCTCATCAATAATAGCGAAATGAGGTTTTTCTTCTCTTAACACCATTCTACTTGCGACAAGAGCAATATCATCATAAAGATAATCAAAAGCAAATGCATTAGCAGACCCATAAGTAATATCTGCCTGATAAGCTTTTCTTCTTGCTTTTAGTTTTTCATTTTTTAATTCAAATTTCGCTTTTTTTCTGGCGGTAGAAATATTCGGTTCATATTTTAGAAAAGCAATTTTTTTTCTTCGAAATTCGGTAGGGTCTTTGATGTTTTTGAGAAGTTTATCAGCTTCTTCATTCAGAATTTTAGAAACTCGTTTTTGAATTTCTGCTTCGGTGATTTCTTTATTTCTCTCTTCTACTAGACCACAACTTAGTCCCAGTAAGTTAAAGAGTTGACTCATTTCTTCTTGATCTCTTTTAGCAAGATAATTATTAGGAGTAATGATATGAGCGCCTTTTCCTGTTAATGCATTAAGATAAGCGGGTAGGGTAGCTGTTAAGGTTTTTCCTTCTCCTGTTGCCATTTGGGAAACAAAGTTATCATTTAATAAAATTCCCCCGATTAATTGAACATCATGATGTGGTTTATTCCATAAAAATTTACTAGCCGCTTTGACAAGGGCATAGGCCCTAGGAAGTATTCTTTCTAATGCCTCTTGTTCTTCTATTCCTCGATTGAGGTAACTTTCTAATTCTTCCTTTAGTCTTTTGGTGTATCCTTGAAAAAATTGTTCTGCTTTTTTTCTTTCTTCTATGTTATTAGGATCACTTACTTCTAATTCATGAAGGAATGTTTCGTAATATTGATTAATAGAAGAAACGGTAGAATCTATTTTTCTTTTCATAAAACCAGAAATTGCTTTTGGTTCATCTTTTTTTCTACTCATATATCCACTACCCTTTTCTACGTTATTTTCTATAGTAACATTATAACACCCTTTTTTCTTTTTTTCTACCTAAAGTAGGTCATAAAAAAACTTGCCGAAGCAAGTTATTCTCGAATGGTGTCCCAGAAGGGATTCGAACCTATAAGATAATCTAGAAAGGACAAATGTATTTTGTTGTTTATGATGAAGATGATAATATTGTCGCTTATCTTGATTCTCTTGATGAATTAATTTCTTTTTTTAATTTTAAAGCTCCAAAAAAAATACATAAACATCGTTGGAAGAATCGAGATAAAGCTCAAATAAACTATTATGGCGTTGATTATTATGTCTATAAATTTTTTTGAGAGGTATAACCTCTCATTTTTTTGTGTTATAATTTTAATTGATAAATTGCGAATTTATCAAAATTATAAAAATTTGGCGAGCATTAGAAAAGAACAGGGGTTACAACTTTTGCGCGAGCGTTTTAGCGCCGCGCATAAAGTTGTATTGGTACCCCCCATACTAATAGGGGGGTAATAAATACATAAAAAGAGGCGTTTGACTTTGAAAAATAAGACAAAACTCGTTATTTACCCCTATATTTGTTTTAATTCCCTATTTTTGTTTGATAATTATGTGAAAGAATATAAAGTTGTGTTGGTTATTTTAGATATAAAAAAGAACGCTACATCTGAATCATGATTGCGAATTTCTTTTATTGTTAGAACTTCACTTTCGCGTGGTTCTTGACGTTAAGAAGAAAATATGATAGTTTATTGCATGAGAAAAGGGCTATCGCCCAGTTCTCACAAACACTATATAGTGTTTGTCGCTCATATTTGAGCATTTTGTTAGGTAACCTTTAGAGTAAAGTCTGTAACAATCTTCTAGGGTTACCATTTTTTTTTGGTATAAGCAGTATCTCCATGAAATCACCTCCTTTCGATAGCCCTTTTCGGATTTTATCAATCCATAATTTAGGGCGGTGATGAATGAACCCATTGGTTCGTTCATCACTTAGCAGTCCTGTATCATAAGCCGAAATATTGTCAAGGGCGGACGTAGTCCGTTCATCTAGACCCTTGACAATTTGTAGGCGCATGATACACCTCTTCTTCGAGTGCTCCCGCACATTTCGAAGCAGTAAATCTCATGTACGCAGAGATTAGCGAAAGTGAAGTTTTAGCACCAACTGGAGTTTGACCACCAATAAGGCAGAAAGCATTCACTCCAGTAGCAATCATGATTCCATGGCCAGGCGTTTAGGCTATGGCCCAGAATAGGCAAAAAAAGTTGTTATATTGGCAACTTTTTTCTTTTTAGTTCTTTTTTAATATGATAAAATAAATTTATAGGTAGGTGGTTTCATGAAGTGAATTTGAAAAATAT
>CANROB010000037.1 GCA_947632115.1 uncultured Bacilli bacterium | reverse complement strand
TGCAACCAATGATGAATCAACAAACACAAGGGATGCAAGGTATGAATGGTCAAATGCAACCAATGATGAATCAACAAGTACAGGGAATGCAAGGTATGAATGGCCAAATGCAACCAATGATGAATCAACAAGCACAAGGAATGCAGGGTATGAATGGTCAAATGCAGCCAATGATGAATCCACAACCACAAGGAATGCCAGGCATGAATAATCCAATGCAACCAATGATGAATCAGCAAGCACAAGGAATGCAGGGTATGAATGGTCAAATGCAACCAATGATGAATCAACAAGTACAGGGAATGCAGGGTATGAATAATCAAGTTCAACCAATGATGAATCAGCAGGTGGGATATGGTCAACCAGTTCTTCCTGGAAAAAAGATATGCCCTACTTGTGGAAATCAGGTCGCACAAGAGGCAACAACTTGTTTCTTATGTGGACATAAATTTTCTCCTTTAGGATAGGAAAAACAAAAGGTTCTTGCTTAAGAACCTTTTTTATTTTAATTGTTTAAATTCAAAATTGCTTATTTGTGAAAAGTTTTCGCTTGTTTCTTTACCAATAAGGGTGAATTTTCCTCCTATATCTTTCGTGATGAAAGTATACTTTTTTATTGGATAGGAACATAACCAGCGTCTTTTGCTACATTTTGCCCGCGATTAGATAACATAGCCTCTTTTAATTTCTTGACATTCTCGTTCGTTTCCCCTTTTCGAGTGACAATGTAGTAAGCAGTTAAAAGTGGGTAAGTTCCATTTTGAATCGTATCATCAGTTGGCTTGATACCATTAATACCTAAATATTTTAAATCATTATTTTTATACATCGTATTTGCATAGTAGTAATAAGAATATCCAACAGAGTGAATTCCGTTATCGTAATCGGATACGACATCAATAATTTCCACCATGGTTTCTACACGTTCCGTTGTTGTTGGAATTTTTACTGGTTTTCCTTGCATTACTAAATTTAATAGACCAGTTTGACTACCAGAATTAGTAGGTCTTTGGAAAGCAATAATTTTAGCATCCTCTCCCCCTAAATCTTTCCAGTTGGTAATTTCTCCCATATAGACTTTTTGAATTTCTTCTAAAGAAACACTTTCTACTGGATTCTTCTTATTGACAAAGAAGACAAAACCTTCGTTTACTACTTTGGTAACCTCTAGTTCCACATTATTTTCTTTCGCTAGTGCAATTTCCTCTTCACTTGGTTCCGTTACGACAATCAAATCGGTTTCCTTATTAATTAATTTAACGTAACCAGGATGGGTATTGGTATATTCTATTCCCATTTCTTTAGAAGAATGCCCTGTAAAATCTTCTACAAAAGCATCCACAAGCGGTTGGGTAGCTAAAGAAGCATCTATGCGAGGAAGCGTTTCTTTGGTAAATAAAATTTGGTCAGGCTTTTTCTCTTTATCTTTAACATATAAATAAAGTAGGGCACAACTTCCTATCATAAGAATAGCAATTACTATCCAAAGCAATATTTCCTTTAATGTTTTCTTTTTCATAAAATCCTCCTAAAAATTTAATTCTTTTTGATCAAATTCCTCGTAAAACAAGGAAGTAAGATAATCACCATTATAGTTAACTTGTACACTAATATCACTAAGCGTATAGGTAATGTTTTCTTTATTTTGATTAATAAATTCTTCATCCCAACCCATCTCTTGATAAATCCTTTGATTGATTACAGCTTGATAATCATATCCAGGCTTAAAGAGATCTTCAATACGCTCAATTTTCTTGTTAGCCTTTGTGACGATGACGCCTGTTCCTGTCGTATCTGCGCATTGAATGTTTTTATCTTCGCCATAATACGTAAGTGGGAATGGGTCATACGTACTTTCTAACTTTTGAAGATAACTCATCTCTTTTGCAGTATTTTCAAAGTATTGTTTGTCCATGGTACAAGTTTGAATGTTAAAATTGTTTAAATAGTATATATGATAATCTTCATTATAGGTTACTAAACCAGAGGCATTAATATAGTGAAAATCTGTGGAATCTATCTTAGAAGATATGTCTTTTACGATTTTATCAAATTGAAAAGAAGAATTTATTTTTTGAATTTCTTCCCAACTAATATCCTCATCATTTGCTGCAAAAGTAATATCTATAAATGTATTATCAGAGGAATATCCTAGTTGAGAATATAGTAATCTTTTAAAATCTATAGCATAGGGAAGATCTTTAAACCCTATATCTTCTTTATAAAGAGATTCTTTGGAACGAAAACGATTTGGAAATGCAAAATATTGTCCATATCGGCTAGTAAGAAGAGTGAGATAATAGTTCTCTAGTTGGACATAGATATATTTATGGCTTAATGTAAAAATAATATCTTCTCTATTTAGATTGTAAATTGCCTTCCAAACTTCTTCTTCAATATCTGGAGGAGTTGTATTTTCATCCCTAAAGGGATTTTCTCCTTCATCATAACTTGCCGCAAGTTCTTCTTCTCGACAGGAAATTATATGAGTTAATTCTCTAGTTAAAATACTGTTAATTACGCTTGTGTCAGTAAAAAGGTCCTCAAAAGCAATTTCCTTTCCGTCCTTTAAAGAAAAATTGAATCCTTTTCTTTGGTGATTGACTTGATTGCCTTCTTTGTTATAGCAGTAAGCATCCGCTTCAATGGATAAAATATCGTTAAAATTGGTTTCTTCCTGCATAGAAACATGACAAATTTCTGCTTCTTTTAAAGATTTTTCTTTCGCCTTGTTTTGAGTATAGAAATCTTTTAATTTTTTATTGATACTTTTTTCTATTGTTTGATTTTTCAAACCAGAAATTTGAATGTAGGAATCATCATCTATTTCTATTTGTTTGGTAGTTAATCCATTTTGATCGTAAGTATCATAAAGAGAAACTCCAGCAATTTCTTCTTTTTCCTCTTCTTCTTTTGGGGAAGGCATTTTCTCATAGGAGGCTAATAAATAGGTCCCCATAAGCGCTAAAACCCAAATGCAGGCAATACTAATTATCATTACAAGATTCTTTTTCATGACATTCTCCCTTATTTTCTTCATTATAGCATGAAACAAAGATAAAAAAAATAATCTCTTGAGATTACTTTAAAAATTCCAGTTTGTTTGGAAGTCCTTTAATTCTTGATGTATTTTTTTATATAGGGAAAGAATTCTTTTGGTATATTCTTCTATTTCTTTTTGTTTTTCTTTCTCATTACCGGGAAAAGGAGATTCTTTATCCATCAGTAAAGATAGATGATCTTGATAGGCATGAATAATAGTAGAGTACATATGAATAAATAGGCGAATTTCTTTAATTGATTGGTATAATTCTAGTAATAAAAGGTGAGTATATTCTTCTTGCTCCATAGTTTCCATCTTTCTCCTTAAAAAAATTATAACATAGAATAGCATAAAAATATAACTCACAATAGCAATTTTACCATCCTTTTCGTAATTAATGGGAAAATGAAAGAAAAGGTGGTAATATGTTAAATTTCTCTAGACTAAAGGATATAAGAGAAGATAACGATATGACTCAATCCAGCATAGCAGAAATTTTAAGCGTGAAACGTTCTACTTATTCTTTATGGGAACTATCTATCAATATCATTCCACTTCCCAAGTTATGTGCTTTTGCAGAATATTTTGGAGTATCTGTTGATTATGTATTAGGACTTACGAATAATCGTCGTAGTAAACGTGGAAAAGGCAAGTTTACTGTGCAAAAATTAGGATTAAATATGAAACGTGCTCGTAGGGAAAGAGGATATTCTCAAGAAGATGTAGCAAAATTATTAGGTTTTACACAAGCTTATATCAGTAAATGTGAGAAGGGTATTTCTTGTATTTCCATATTAAATCTTTATCTATTTAGCCGAGAATTTCATGTTTCTTTAGATAGCCTTTGCTATGATGAGGTAAAGGAAATGGTTTCATCTTTATAAAAATGATTCTTGTTTGCTAATAGGAATCAAAAACGACTTTTTAATGTGAAAGAAAATGACTATATATAAAATATAGCCATTTTTTATTATAAATGTAAACTTTCGATAATCGCTTTTAATTCTTGCTTTTCTATATTCCTTCCAATAAAAACATATAAAATATTATCATAGCAGAATGTTGCCGTTAATCTTTCCTTATCCCAATCACTAGCATATAGAATAACTTTAACGCCTAGGTTATCAGAAACATAAGTATCTTCCAATTCCTTTCCACCAGTTGCATCTAACCCTTCTTGAAAAGCAAGGACGTACTTTCTATCAGCTTGTTCATTTAACATAGAAATCGATAACGAAAGTACTTTTTCTTCCTGTTTTAAAAAATAGGGATGCCAAATATCAATTCTTCCAATTGTATTATCATCATTTAACATGGTTACATAAAGCATCCCCTTACTGGTTGCATCATCATAGCCAAGAATTTTAAACCCTAACGTGTTTTCAATTTCTTCTTCTGTCAGTTCTAGTCCGTTACTATCTTTCTCCTGTGGCGATTTTTTAGCGCTAGCTGGTATTTCCTTAAAAACGGCATTTTCTACAATAGTCGTTTTTTCACCATTTTCAAATTTTACCTCAGAAGACCAATACTGAAATACTTTTTTAATTTCTTTGGCAGATACTAAGGATAAAGATAAAATACATAAGAAAGCTAGGCCAAAACAGGCATAGGAAAATTTGGGGATTTTCTTTTTTACTTCTTGTTTGTTAATGGTTTTATCAAAAATTTTCTTTTCTAAGTCTTTGGAAACCTGAATACTTGCAAATTCCTCTTTAAATTGTTTATTCATTTTCCATTTCTCCTTTCAATATATCTTTTAATTGAGATCTAGCACGAGATAATCTTGTTTTTATAGTTTCTTCTTTCACATTTAAGAGTTCGGCAATTTCCTTTATTTTATAATCTTCATAGTAAAATAGAAATAAAACAATACGATATTTCTTTGGTAATTTGAATAAAGCATCGATAAGATTCGTATCGATTTTCTCTTTGATAGCAGGTTCTTCTTTGATAGTAATAGGAACCATCTTCCTTTTCCATGCCGATAAAAATAAAGTTTTACATTCATTAATCGTTACTTTTGTTAACCATTTTTTAATACTGATATCATCTGAAAATTTATCAAAATTCTTATATAATTTAATAAATACCGATTGTACTATGTCATCAGCATCTAACGTGTTTTTCGTGTAACTAAATGCAAGCCGATAAATATCATTCTTAAAGAGTGTGAATATTCTTATGTATTCCTCGTCCATCGTCAATCTCCCCTCTATGAAAAGCTTTTCACTATAATAACGAATGAAAAAGAAAAAAAGTTTCATTTTCAAAAAAATTTTTAGGATTTATCTTAAAGCAGAAAAAAATCAATCTTGCGATTGATCTCTATTTAAAGTTCGAATCACTCGAACAAATTCTCTCATGGTGGAGGATAAGGGATTCGAACCCTTGACCCCCTGCGTGCAGGGCAGGTGCTCTAGCCAGCTGAGCTAATCCCCCAACAAGGGTCACTAAACGTGACTACTGCTTCATTATATCGGAAAAAGGTGTGAATGTCAATAGATAATTTTAAAATTATATGCTTTTGATTTTTTGATAGGGATTTAAAGTTTCCAATAAATAGGTGGCAACACGATCGATACTTTTCACACTAACTTTTCTAGTGCCAATTTGATAACTAGTAATGAATAAATTAGCTTGTCTAGGTGGACAATGCATATAAATATCTAAACTAGCGATAAAAGAAAGAGCATATCCTAATTCTTCTTCTAAAGAATTTTCAAGTAAATCATAAAGATACTCTACATCAAATAGGGAAGAAAACTTCTCAAAATCATTCATTGCATTTCTTAAAGAAGTTGATTTTTGTTTTAAATTCATTAAGAGATTTAAACCGTGGTATAGACGCATGGCTTTTTCTAGATAATGATTCAAAGACAAGGCCCTTTGTTTTTCTACTTCTTCTTCAATATCATAATTTCGAAAGATATCAAAACTATAGTGTTCTCTTGTCATAGAAGGTAGTTCTGCAAAGTAGGCGGAAAGATTAAGACCATATTTTAGATAAGTTTCAATGTGACTAGTCTCATGTAAAAGGGTGACAGCATCTTGTATACTGTTTACACAATTTACTAGAATATAGTACTCATCTTGACTTAAAAAGTAACTTTTTCCTAAAAAAATGTTAGGACTTGCTAGATAATGAAATTGAATTCTTTCCTCTTTATTGACAATTTTACGAAAATAATTGAAATCATTTGGTTCTTGTCTTCGCATATAGGTTTTAGCTAATGTCATCGTTTCCATTTCCCCACTTTTAGATAGAGTAGGGGTAGGAATACTTAATTCTAACTGTTGTAGTTGACTACCAAAATAAAGAATGGCATCGATTTCTTCCCGATAAGTAGCAGGTTGAAAATGATTGATGGCTCTTCTAAATTGATAGGAATTAATATTCGAAGAAGATTCTCTATTTTCACCATGAAAGTCCGCAAGCATCTCTTCATAGACAAAAGAAGTAATTTTATCTTCGGCAGATTTACCATTGATACTACGATTTCTTTTTTCTTTTATATTATCTAATCGCCAACCGTACTTCATAACTCCCTCCGGGTGTTTATTTTATCATCAATGATAGGGAAAGTCAATTAATGGATACTGTTGCAAACCCCAGGGATAGGTTCATAAAAACAGTGACTTTTATATTGACCTGCAAGTGGTTGATCATACCATTTAGAAAGACAAGCATTTTGGCCAGGAGCATAAAACCATAAAGCATTCGTGGCAGGAAAATAATATTCTCCTTTAATGGCTCTATCCGCTAGATTCCTTTCTTTTGTGGTAGGAGAACCATAGAAAAGAGAACTACTAGTACTACTATATCCTCCTGGGTTTTGGTTAATGACTTGGGTAAGTGTTGTTAAATCTTTAAAAGTATAACAATCTGCTAAAACACGATTGACTGTTACATTTCCTACCATCAACATTCCAAGCGCTCCTTCTCCTAGGGCTTCTGCTCGCATTAATCTTGCTAAGAGATCTCTTTCTGCATTCGTATATTTAATAACCATTTTATCACCAGTATATTATATGTTTTTATGCTTGAATAATTTAGGCGTTTATGTTATAATGAACATTGTTAACCGAGAAAATTTTCTTAGGGGTGTAGTTAAATGGTATAATAACGGTCTCCAAAACCG
>CANROB010000036.1 GCA_947632115.1 uncultured Bacilli bacterium | reverse complement strand
GTAGGACCAGTAGGGCCAATATCACCAGTAGCACCAGCAGGACCGGTAGGACCGATATCACCAGTTGCACCTGTAGGGCCAGTAGGACCGATATCACCAGTAGCACCAGTAGGGCCAGTAGGACCGATATCACCAGTAGCACCTGTAGGTCCAGTAGGACCAATATCACCAGTTGCACCTGTAGGTCCAGTAGGACCAACATCACCAGTTGGACCGATAGGACCAGTTGATGCACTTACTTAAACCAAAATTTATTAAAAGTTCCAAAAAATTATGATAGTTCTATTTAAATTTTGATCAACTTTTCCAATTCTTATTTGTTCAATAAAAATATTCACGAAAGAAAAATCTATTTTTGAAAAAATTTTCTTTTCTAAAGAGAAAATCGTTTCTTTTGATTCCTTTTTCTTTTTTATTCTTGCTATCTCTTCTTCTATTTGATTTAGTTGTCTTTGATATTTTTCTTTTTCTTCTTTATAAGATTTTCGTAGTAGGGTAAAGTCTTGATTATCTATTAATCCTTCTTCTTTATCTTTATATAATTCATAAAAAGAAGAGTCTTTTTTTTGAATGATAGAAAAAATTTTCTTTTTTTCTTTTTTTAGTGTTTCTAATTGAGATTGATATTCTTGCTTTAAAAGATTTTTTTGATAATACATTTTTAGAAAGTTTTCATCATATAAGGATTGAAATAATCTTTGAAAAGATGTTAAGACGATATCCTTTAATTTTTCTATTGGTATTGAAATATGGTTGTCGCAATTTTTCCAATGTGTTTTCCTATCTTTACAGATTAGATATTCTCTTTTCTCTTTCTTTTTTATAGAACTTGAATTTTTGTACATTCTATTTCCACAAATATCACAGTATACTTTCCCTGCGAAGGGATAGTTCTTCCCATTTTTATCGGATCGATTTTTTTGCTTTATTTTTTTTTGAATAGCATTCCAAGTAGTATCATCAAATATTTTTTCAATGACATTTTCTCGGCATATCCAATTTTCTTTTTCATTTTGGATACATTTATGATTTTTATAACTAATCCGTTTGGATTTTCCTTGAATGAGTTTTCCATGGTAGGCTTCTTCTTTTAGGAGATAGGAAATCATACGACCACTCCACTGACACTTTTTACGAATTTCATAGGAAAAAAGAATAAAATCCTTTTTTTGATTCATAACTTGGTAGTGAGGATAATAAGTTTGTTTTTGATGAATATTGGAAATTTCTAATTGCAGTTCTAGATAACTTTCAGAGAAACCATTCATTGAATCTATTTGTAGGATGATTTCATTGGTTGAAATTTGTTCCTCTTCTTTCAAAGGAACCCAGGAAGATTTGATAGGGTTAGTTTGATAGAGTGATGATTGCCTTGGATAATATATTTTTAAATTTTCAGGTTGAAAAATGGATTCTACTAGAATCTTTGCATTAGAATCATCCGTTTTGAAAGTAAGAAATAGGGTAGTATTCTCTAATTTTTTTGGATAAGAATTTTGAATTCTTATTTCCATTATATATTTTCCCTTTTTATTTAGGAGAGTTTGGTTAGAAGCGGGAATTTTTAATTTACAACCCTGTTGTCTTTTATACTCATAAGGACTGAGAATATTTTTTTGTTCTAATATTTTTGCAATAGTCCCTGGTCCATATCCTTTTAAAAAAAGATTAGCAATTTCTTGTAATACTTGGCTTGCAATCGGATCGATTAACAGATGATTTTTGTTTTTTGGATCTTTTCGTAATCCATATTTTGCAAAAGCAGAAGTACATTCTCCATTTCGCCATTTGGTTCGAAAAGTAGACTTGATATTATTAGATAAGTCTTCTAAGAACCATTCATTGACTAAGGCGTTGATTTGTCTTGATTTTTTATTTCCTAAAATGGTGGTATCGGCATTATCCACTAAACTAATAAAACGAATATTCCATTCTAGAAATTTATTATGAAGATATTTTTCAATGATTTCCATATCCCGTGAAAAACGAGATTGACTTTTACATAGTACAATATCAATTTTCTTGTTTTCGCAGTCTTGAATGAGGCGTTCAAAGGCCGGTCGATAAGTGCCTGCTCCGGAATAATCCTCATCAGCATAAATTCCTACTATGTTCCAAGATGGATGCTTTTGGACTTCTTCCTTTAGCATTAATTCTTGATTCTTAATACTTTCACTGACAGATAGACTAATATTTTTTTCTAAATCTTCTTTGGATAATCTTAAATAAAGCGCAACTCGTTGTTTCATTTTGCTTCCTTTCTTTGGAAAAGTAGGTAGGATATGATCTTGTTAGGAAATTCTTTTTTTCTTTGCATTCCCTCAGGTGTTTGGAAATTTTGAATGACTTGATATGAATTTTTTGACATAAAACCTCCTTGTTACATTTTATGTTTTTGTTACAAGAATTTTATAATCATAATTCTTATATTTATTACTTGACAATTTTGGGGAATGATATATAATCAAGGATTAGATGAGAGGTTTACTAATGAAAGAGAAAAATGTATATTTACCAATTCTTGATATGTTAAAGATTGTATCCTGCCTTGCTGTTTTATTCTATCATTTGGGCATGTTACCTGGAGGATATTTAGCGGTTTGTGTTTTCTTTGTTATCAGTGGATATTTATCTTATTTATCTTTATCGAAAAGAGAAAAGTTTTCTTTTTTAGATTATTATGTTCGCTTGTTTAAAAGAATTTATTTACCACTTATTATCGTTCTTTTTTTGACAGTTGCTTTCTTTTCTTTTTTTCCGGAAATCCGTTGGCTCCATTTAAAAGAGGAGACCACATCGGTTTTATTAGGATATAATAATTTTTGGCAATTAAATGCGAACTTAGATTATTTTGCTAAAAATGTAAATTCTCCTTTTATCCATTTATGGTATATTTCTATTCTTTTGCAATTTGATCTTTGCTTTCCAATTCTTTATCTTTTTTTGAAAAAAATAGAAAAGAAATGGCAAAAGAAAGTATCCATTCTTTTTTCCTTTTTCCTTACTGCGTTCTTCTTTTCCTATTTTTATTGGATGAGTTTAAAAGCCACTAGGATGGTTACCTATTATCATACTTTTACACGAATTTTTTCTTTGTTATTAGGAGTGTCTTGGGCACTCTTAGCAGAACATTATCCTAGTTTGATACCAAAAGTTTTTCGAGAAAAGAAAAAATCTTGGGTTATCCTTTCCTTTTATTTTCTTGTTCTTGTTGGGCTTTTCTTTTTGGTAGACGCACAATCAAAGTGGATGCCACTTAGTATGTTAGGAGTATCATTTCTCACTTGTCGAATGATTGATTATGGATCTTTTCTTTTTCATCATACCTTCCCAAGGAAAAGGATTCTTCGCTATTTAGCAGAGAGAAGTTATGTGGTTTATTTAGTTCAACATCCTATTATTTTCTTTTTTGAGTATAGTAATTTAGAAAGTGTTTATCAAATTTGTCTCATTCTTTTATTCACTTTCCTTTCTACTTTTCTTATTTGTGCGGGTCTAGATAAGAAAAGGGAAGAGGATCATTTTGTTCGGTTAAAACAAGTTCTTTTTCTACTTTTAATCATTGGTTCTAGTTATGGAGGATATCGCTACGTTATAGCAGCTGATTATCGATTAGAAAGAAAAAAACTAGAAGAGCAACTTTCGCAAAATGAAAAAATCGTTTTAGAAAAACAAAAGGAATACGAACTGAAACTAGAGCAAGAACAAGAAGAATGGAATGATCTTTTAAAAGATATGGAAAATGGCGAAGAAGAATTGAAAACGATTGTTCAAAATTTAGCTGTCGTCGGGGTAGGAGATTCCGTCATGTTAGGAGCTGTTAACAATTTATATAGTCAGTTCCCGAATGGATATTTTGATGCGAAAGTTTCTCGTACGCCATGGGTTGTAAACGATATTTTGGTTGATTTGAAGAAAAAGAATCTATTAGGAAATCCCATTATTCTAAATTTAGGGGCGAATGGAGATTGTTCTTCCTCTTGTAAAAAAGAAATTTTAAAAACATGCGGTGATCGGGATATTTTTTGGGTGAATGTCACTAATGATCAGGATGTTCATGTCAATACGAAATTAAATTCGTTAGCAGAAACATATTCTAATGTTCACATCGTTGATTGGGAGATGATTTCCAAAGGTCATAAGGAGTATTTCTATGCTGATGGAATTCATCTTACTAGCCCAGGAAGAAAAGCCTACACAAAGGCCATTTATGATAAAATTTATGAGGTTTATTTAAAACGTTATCAACAAGAGCAGCAAGAAATATTAAAAGATTATCTAGAAAAACAAAAAGATAAAATAACCTTCTATGGAAATGATATTTTATTGAATGTTTTTCAAGGGATAGAAGAAGATTTTAAAGATGCACGGTTTCATGTTCAAAAAAATTATGATTACCAAGAAGTCGTAGAACAGTTGAATCATGATCTTCAAGAAAACACATTAACCAATACTATTGTTTTTGCTTTTGATGAGACTACTCCTTTAGGAAAAGAAGAATATCAAAGATGGATAGATTTATGTAAGAATTCCCATGTTTATATCCTGCTTACGCATCCTTTAGATTTTTCTTTTTCAGATGAATTTGTTACGGTTATTCCCTTCTATCAAGAATTAAGGAAAGATGAGTATCTAATGATGGATGGTATTCATTTAACACAAGATGGAAATATGGCTTTAAGAAATATATTAAAATCTACCTTAAGTGGGGAGGATAAATAGAGAAATTTTTTATAAAAAAAAGAAAATGACTTGACTTTAGAAGTCAAAATGTATTACACTCAAAAGGAAGGTGTAGATAAGTGAGTAAGAGAAGAGTAATGAGTACAACAGTGCATATGAAGAATAAAAAAGCAATTTTAGCAATTGCTGTATTTGTTGCTCAAACTTTTGCTTCTAATTTATTTTTAATGAAAAAAGAATTCTGTGGGGGGAATTCTTTTTTTGTACTTTCTAGCAATTATTAGATATAGCGCTTATTGATACCTGATGTTTTGTGTAAGGAGGTTTATATGGAAAATAAAAAAATGACAATTGATGTCGATGAAAAGCCAGCCATTGCTAGCTGGATTATTCTTGCTTTTCAACATGTATTTGCTATGTTTGGAGCAACGATTCTAGTTCCTATTTTAGTCAATCAAGCAGCCGGGGAAGAAGTTTTAACGATTCCTGTTGCTTTGGTAGCATCTGGTATAGGAACATTAATTTATATTTTATGCACAAGAGGAAAGTCCCCAGTATACTTAGGAAGCTCTTTTGCCTTTATAGCGCCAATTGCAGCTGCTTATTTAAAAGGCGGAGTATCTGGTGCGATGACAGGAATTATGGTAGTAGGACTTATTTATATTATCGTCGCTACTATCATTCACTTTGTAGGAAGCAATTGGTTACATAAACTTTTGCCACCTGTTGTCATTGGTCCGATGATTATGGTTATCGGCCTTGGTTTAGCGCCATCTGCTATTTCTCAGATAGGATTGACAGCAGATAGTGTATTTGATTGGAAAATTCTTCTAGTAGCCGTTGTTGCTTTCATTGTTACAGCAGTTACTATGACTAGAGCGAAAGGATTTCTTCGGATTATTCCCTTTTTAGTAGGAATTATAAGTGGATATATCGTAGCTGTAATTGTTGGTATTATTGATTTTAAACCAGTAATGGAAGCTAGTTTCTTTAGTTTACCAAAGTTTGTTGTACCATTTATTAGTTATACACCAAATTTTGGAGCATTGATTACGATTGCCCCAATTGCTTTGGTTACTATGTGTGAACATATTGGTGATCATACATCCTTAAGTAATATCATTGGAAAAGATTTGTTAAAAGATCCAGGTTTAGATAAAACATTACTTGGTGATGGTATTGCTACTTTTGTAGCAGGTGCTTTAGGTGGTCCTGCTAATACTACTTATGGAGAAAATACTTCTGTTGTAGGATTGACAAAAGTAGCTTCTGTTTGGGTTATTGGTTTAGCAGCTATTTTTGCTATTATCATTGGTTTCTTAGGAAAATTTACGGCTTTAGTTTCAACAATTCCAAATGCTGTTTTGGGTGGTGTATCTTTACTTCTTTATGGTTTTATAGCAGTAAATGGTTTAAAAGTTCTTATTAAAAATCAAATTGATTTTGAACAACCAAAAAATGTAGTAATTGCCTCTACTATGTTAGTTTTAGGATTAGGTGGAGCTGTAGTTGCTATTCAAAATGGTGATTTATCTATTACTATTTCTGGTATGAGTTTAGCGGCTATTATTGGTATTGTTTTAAACTTGATTCTTCCAAATGAAAAGGTTGAATTAGTAATGGAAGAGCCTGCTAAGGAAGAGAAAATAGAAGTGGCAAAGAAAGTATCTTCTAAAGCAAAAGGAAATACCAAAGAAGAAATGAAAAATACCCAAAAAGTAGAACAAACAAAGAAGAGAAATACTTCTAAAAAGAATGTTAGTAATCAAAAATCGTCTTCAAAGAAAGCAACCAGTACTTCTAAAAAAGCACCTTCGAAGACATCTAAAAAGTCATCTACCAAATCTACTAAGGCGTAAAAAGAATAAAGGAGGAATAAAATGCAGACAGTAGAATTAAAGCATCCATTAATTGAACACAAATTAGCTATTTTAAGAGATAAAAAAACAGGTACCAAAGAATTTAGAGAATTGATTAAGGAAATTTCGATGTTTCTATGTTATGAGGCAATGCGTGATGCCAAATTAGAAAAAGCAGAAATTGAAACTCCAATGGAAAAAATGAAAACGAAAAAACTAGATGAGGATCATTATGCTTTTGTCCCTATTTTAAGAGCTGGTATGGGAATGTTAGATGGCGTAATTAGTGTTGTTCCAAATGCTAAGATTGGACATATTGGTATGTATCGTAATGAAAAAACATTTGAACCAGTTAATTATTTCTTTAAAGTACCAAAGGGAATAGAAAAAAGGGAAGTTATTATATTAGATCCTATGCTTGCAACAGGAGGTTCTGCTATTGATGCGATTGACCTATTAAAGAGCAAGGGTGTTAAAAAAATTAAATTTCTTTGTATTATTGCTGCTCCAGAAGGCTTAAAAGAAGTAGAACAAAAACATCCGGATGTAGTTATCTATTGTGCTTGTATTGATAAAAAATTAAATAAAAATAAGTATATTGTTCCAGGCTTAGGGGATGCTGGTGATAGAATTTTTGGAACAAAATAAATAGGAAAGCAAGTAATCGCTTGCTTTTTTGGTTTATGTACTTGCATCAGTCGCGCCTGTAGGACCAACATCACCAGCAACTCCCTGAGGACCAGTAGCACCAGTTGCACCAGTAGCACCTTGAGGTCCAGTCGCACCAGTAGGACCCGTAGGACCAATGTCTCCCGTTGGACCTACTGGACCAGTTGCTTCATAGTTCATAGTCAAAATAGAAAAAAATGGTGATGATGAGGACATTTTTTGTTATAATGAGAATAATAGGAGTGTGGTAGTATGCTAAGCCCTTTACAAATGCATTTAAAAAGACTTGAGAAAAAGAATATAGTGGTGGAGGAAATCTTTAAGCGGGAAGACAAGGTATTTGTTCGTACTCTTAATGGTGATAGGAATGATTCCGTTTATCAAGCTAATAAAATAGAGAAGAATTATTATCGTGATGGGAAACGTCTCTATCGAGAAAAGAAGTTCGATAAGAATATAACCTATACGATGACATTATCAAAAGGGGATAATGAATTTACCTGTTCGGAATGTGGATACCGTGCTACTGAAAAAGAATTTTATGATGGATGTCCTTATTGTGGTGCTTCTTTTTACTTAGAACAAGGATTTCGTCAAAAGAATTTAGCAGTAGCTATGAAACAAATTTTTTCCATGAAAAAGTATAAGGCCTTTTTGGGAGGCTTTTGTATCTTTTTTTCATTTTGGTTTTTCATGGGATTGGTACAATCAGGAGAGTATCCTTGGTTTATCGCAATTATGATGGCATTATCTATGCTACCTATTTTGTTAGCGGGCCTTCATATATTTTTCACGATTCTCTTGATTCCTTATCTGATAGTAAAAGTTATTACACATCGCGATTTAAGAAATGATAGAATTACGATAGATGGAATCCGGATGAGCAATCAAAAGATTATTCAGGATTTAAATTATCAATTGTTAGTAAATTATTATGATGAGAAGATCTTCCCTCAGTATCAGGATTTAGTGGATTTTGAAATTTTAGATTACGATACTTATCATGTTGTCAAGAAAGGAAATATTCCAGCCATTCGTATTACTTTTGAGATTCGAAAATATTTTGAAAATAACGGCCATATAAGAAAGGTTCAAGGAAAAGAAACGGTTACTTTATTACGTAATCAAAACTATTATCCTAAGGTTGAGATGAATAGTGCGAAAAAGTGTCCTAATTGTGGCGCTAATGTGGGACTTTTTGATAAGACATGTTCTTATTGTGGAAGTGTTCTACCATCAAATATTTTGTGGGTATTGGATGTTAGTCAACAAAGAAAAGATTTTAGTAGTGGAAAGAAATAGAGATATAAATCTCTATTTTTTTTCATATCTTGTAATGGTGAAAATATGAAATATAATATAGAGGTAATTC
>CANROB010000035.1 GCA_947632115.1 uncultured Bacilli bacterium | reverse complement strand
GTACCTTAAACTCTTGTATTTACTTACCAAAATAGTCATTTCTTCTATTTTTGGATTTAACCGATACCTCCATGACCTGCATCTAGATAAATCACTTTTCCAAGAAGAGGAGACTCACTTCCTCTTACTTTTAAAAAAGAGAAAGTACAAATCATAAGGAGTAGTAAAAACAGCATTGAAAAAGAGTGCTTCATAGTATCACCTATCTTATTTTATGACTAGAAAAGAAAAACATTAAAAAAGAAATATCGCTATTTCTTTACCATAAAATCTTTTGCTTTTAGAGAAACGGGAATGACAACATGTCCTTTCTTTTTTTCTAAATAGACATAATAAGTAATATCTTGATAATACGCAATATAGCGCTTTACAATCTCTTGAAAATCATCTTCCTCTTTAAAATAATTTTTCAATTTTGTTACTTCTATCGCATTATAATAAGCTAATCTACTCTTATTGACACTCATAATACGGCTTGTCATTTTAGGATACTTTTTTCCAAAATGATTGATAAAAAATTCTCCCTCTATCACGCCTAGCATAGGTCCTACTGTATGATAAAAATAATCTTGATCTCCTACTTTATTTCTTAAGACAGCCATTGCTAAATAAAATTTCTTAATAAAAACCCCTCCTATTATGTATAGAAATACACCTTTTTTTAATACTTGTAAAGGAAGCAGAAATTACCTTTTTTGTCAAGAAAAAAAGATACTATTCTTTAGTATCTTGAAATTGTTTGAATGGTTCCCTATCAGGAAGTGGTAAAAAAAATGTTAAGAACTCCTTGGTAATAGGATGATAAAAAGATAAGGAATAGGAAAATAAAGCAATCTGCATTCCCGGAATCGCTTTCTTATTATATTTTTGATCTCCTAAAAGAGCGTGTCCTCGACTACTAAATTGTACACGTATTTGATGAGACCTCCCTGTTTTTAGAGTAATACTTACTAAACTCGTATTTTCCTTTACCGCTAATCTTTGATAGTCTAGAATAGCCTCTTTTCCTCTTTCATCAACCGTTACGATATTTCTTTTTTCATCTTTATAAAGTTTATCTTTTAAGGTTCCTTCTTCTTCGACAATTCCTTCTACAACGGCATAATATTTTTTAATCATTTGATGCGTACGTACTTGATCACTTAAGCGAGAGGCTGCCTTACTAGTTTTAGCAAACACCATAACCCCTCCCACCGGTCTATCTAACCGGTGGATAAGACCTAAATAAACATTACCAGGTTTCTTATATTTTTCTTTTAAATATTCCTTTAGAATTGTAAGTAAATCTAAATCTTTACTTTCATCTTCTTGAACAGGAACATTCACTTTCTTTTCTACTACCAAAATATGGTTATCTTCATAAAGAATATTATTCATCTTGCCATCTTCCATAGATACCGCAAGGAAGTACCATTTGATTTTTCGTAATAGAAAGTCCTACTTCCCCTGCATCTACTATTCCTCCATATTTTAGTTCCAATGTAACTTTTAAAATGTTATATAAGACCGTACTAGAAATACCTGTTGTATAAGAATTAATTAAGAAGAATAGTGGTTTATCACTTAAAATGTTCATACAAGCCATAATTAAGTTATAAATGTTATGTTCAAACTTCCATACTTCCCCATTAGGGCCTCTTCCATAACTAGGAGGATCCATGATAATGGCATCGTATTTTCTACCACGCCTTGCTTCTCGTTCTACAAATTTTAAGCAATCATCTACGATAAAACGGATATGGCAATCATCCAAATCGCTTAAGTGCATATTTTCTTTCGCCCACTCAACCATTCCTTTTGCAGCATCGACATGGACAACCTCATCGGCACCAGCAGAGGCACAAGCTATGGTTGCTCCTCCGGTATAGGCAAAAAGATTTAATACTTTAATAGGTCTATTTGCCTTCTTAATTTTATCCATCATAAAATCCCAATTCGTCGCTTGTTCAGGGAATAAGCCAGTATGTTTAAAATTGGTTGGACTTACCTTAAACGTAAGATTTTTATAAGATACGGTCCAATATTCTGGAAGTTTTTTTGAAAATTCCCAGTGTCCTCCTCCTTGATTACTGCGAAAATAACGTCCATCCGAATGTTTCCACCGCTCTTCTTGATTCGTTGGCCACATCGCTTGTGGATCAGGACGCCTTAAGATAACATCACCCCAGCGTTCTAATTTTTCGCCATTACCTGCATCTAAGCATTCATAATCCTTCCATTCATTACTCACTCTAAGCATAGAATCACCTAATTATTAGTATACCATAGTTTCTTTCTTTTGAAAAAAAGAAAAGAGGTTAAACCTCTTTAAATAGTTCTCTTCCTACTCCACAAATAGGACATACAAAGTCTTCTGGCAAATCTCCTTCATGTACATATCCACAAATCGTACAAACATATTGCTTCTTATTAGACTCTTTTACCTCTTCTTGATAAGTAGGAGCATTCTTAGGACTTTTCCCCTTCTTAACTTGATGATAATAAGCATAAGTCATCGGGGTATCCTCTTTTAGTTTTTCCATAGAAAGAACTTCACCGATAAAAAGAGTATGCGTCCCTACTTCTACTATTTGAGTAACACGAACATGTAGGTAACCAATCGCACAAGTAAGGATAGGATAATTATCTTTTCGTTCAAAATCCATCTCCTCAAATTTATCTACTTCTCGACTACTTTGAAAACCAAATGTTTTAAGAATGTTACTATCTACCTCTTCTGGTAAAACCTGTAGAACAAACTCGCCCGTTTCTTTAATCGCACTATTCGTATAGTTATCTAAGTTTACGCTAATGGCAATCGTTGTTTTAGAAGAGGTAATTTGCATTGCACTGTTGACAATACAGCCAACATCTCTATCCTCTTTCTTACTAGATACCACATAAACGCCATAACTTAAATCTCTTAATATTTCCTTATTCATTAATTCATCGCTGCTCCATCAACGGATAAAACAACACCGGTGATGTAACTTGCCATATCGCTTCCTAAGAAAACAAAGGCATTTGCAACATCTTCTGGTTCACCAATTCTTCCAAGAGGAATGGTTCTAATTAATGGTTCAATCATTTCTTTTGGTAGATTCGCAACCATATCTGTTTTCGTAATACCAGGAGCAATGGCATTGACACGAATATTATCTTTACCAAGCTCTCTCGCTAAAGATTTTGTAAGTCCATTTACAGCATACTTTGTAGCAGGATAAGCAACACCTGAAGGTTGTCCATAAATACTTACCATAGAACTAGTATTTAAAATAACGCCCCCTCCTTGCTCTTTCATGTACTTAGCAGCTACCTTAGAACATACAAAGACAGATGTTAAATTGATATCTACTGTTTTTTCAAAATCGGCTACTTGATAATCATAAATTTTATCTCTAGCAGATACTCCTGCATTATTGACTAGGATATCAATATGTCCATATTTTTCTTTTACTGTATGGAATAAGTTTTCTATTTCTTCCTCGTTATCTAAAGCAGGATAATATCCTTCAATCGCATGATTAGGATATTTTTCTCTTAAACTAGTTAAAGCCTTAGAAACCGTTTCTTCTCTTGATCCTAAAACAATAACGGTAGCTTTATTCTCAATATATTGTTCGGCAATGGCATACCCGATTCCTCTTGTCGCACCTGTAATAATCGCAACTTTATTTTCTAACATATTTCCTCCTTATTTTGTGATAATATCACATTTTTATCTTCAAATAAATTTTTTGTTCCTAAAACGAATTCTTGAAACCCATAAATCACAATGGGTTCTTCTACCTTGTCATAAAACGAATAAGACTCTTCTTCTATTAAAGAAAGAGCAATAAAGATTCCTTGATCTTGGTAGTATTTTTTTGTTCTTTCTACTATCCATTTATTCACGCCCAAGAACTTTCTTCCTACATGGATGGTTAAGATACGAGATCCATAGGTAATCAAGTATTGATAAATCGTATCTGGATCTCCATCGGTAAGAAGATGAAACCTTTCCTCTATTTTTGCTTTGATAGGGAAAAGATACTCAACTTTACCAAGCAGTTCAAAGTAGTTAAAATCTGTATGACAAATTTGATTATCTATCTTTAATAATTGCTCTAAAGTTTCCTTTTCATCAATTAGACAATTCCATAAATAATCTCGTAAGCTCACATCTTCTCACCTACCTTTTGTAATTCCTCTTTTTGAATCATGAGTTCGATAAAAGCTTCTACCTCTTTTTGATAATCATCTCCTACAATAGCACGTTTTACTTCTGATATCCACCTATCCATATCTTCACGGTGGAAGATACGTTTTACTTTCGCATGACGATCTTTTTGAATCATATGGATAATCTCAGATTTTGTTAAACGAGATAATTCCATAAAATTATCAAACCGCATGACATAGGTAGCTTGAGAAGAAGCCACTTGATAAGTCTTTAGGTTTTGATAATATTTGTTAAAAACAACCGATCCATTTAGATACATGTAGCCGATATATCCTTCAAATTTATCCATTCCATAAAGTTTACAAACATAAGGGCTATTATCCAGAAATTCCCGGCAAATAAGCATTCTTCTTACTTTCTCATCTGGATTAAGAGCAAATGTTTCTCTTTCTACTTTTTTAGTAGGTCCTTCTGATTCTATTTTGCTTCCCTTAGGAATGAAACGCCACTGAGCCGCTAAAAGACGATCTTTTCTTAACTTTTCTAATAATTTCACAATGAGTTCTTGATGATCTTTTTTACCAATATCAAAAGAAGAAATTTCCTCATCTTCTAATCCTTGCGTTTTTAGTAATGTATCAATTTGTTGTTGATTGGCTTCTACAAAGGAAAACTCAGGATGTCTCGACAGTAGGGATCCATATTCTTTTTCTATATCACTCACATCTACTATTTCTTTTCGATTCGTATCACGGTTGATAACTTGAATAATAGGATGATATTTGGGATTATTTTTCTTTATCAGTGATACTGCATCCAAATAAACTTTAACATAACTGATAGAATTATCTACTAAGTTTTCCCTTTCTTCTGTCGACTTTGCACAATCTAGGGCACTACGGGCTGCTAACAGACAAAACTTATCATAATCAAAAGCTTCTAAAAGTTCTTCTGTATTAATCTCTTGATTAAAAATCTCGGGATAGTAACGTGCTCCAATGATTAATTTTGTAGATCCTCTTATTTTTCCTTCTAAGAAAGAAGAAAAATCCATCATAGTATTAGCATATCTTACATAATCCAAATAGGTTTGATAAACAAGGGGATAATATGGTGATTGATGACCATTCTTTTGAACATCACTATAAGCTTTTCGATCATTTCGAATCTCTTGCTTTACAAAATCAACCCAATCTTCTTCCTTTGAATCTTCCACTATTTTTTGCGCAAATCTTCTCATGGCTCCTTCTTCATCTAAAAGGCCAGAAAGTTGCTCATAAAGGAAAAAAGGAAGAGAAAAGGTAACCACTCTTTTTCCTAATTTTTCATCCACATGAAGAGAAATCTTAGGATAAAAAGCATGGATAACACTTCTAGAATTCACAGCCCCAGCCATGGGTCGAAAGAAATGTTTCTCTAAATATTCTAAATAAGCATTTTTGCCATTTACTATTTTAGCATTTAATAGTAAATAATCTCTTTTCTTGGAATCGAGACGAAACTCCCCACCAAGAAACCATTCTCCATCATAATATACCTTGGGATGAAATAATTGTTCTGGCAAAAGAAGGTCGATTAGTTCCATACTATCACCAATTCTATTATACCATTTTTTTGCAAAGAAAAAAGCAAGAAATATATCTTGCTTTGAAATACTCGATTGAATTAACGTTTTGAGAATTGTGGCGCACGACGAGCAGCTTTTAAACCTGGTTTCTTTCTTTCTTTTGCTCTTGCATCACGAGTAACAAAACCAGCTCTTTTTAAAATAGTTCTATAACTGTCTTCGTTTCCTTCATTTTTACTATCGTACTCAAGTAAAGCTCTAGTGATTCCTAAACGGATTGCTCCTGTTTGTCCACTAGCTCCTCCACCAGATACTTTTACATCAATATCAAATGTCTTTTCATTATTAGTAGCTACTAGAGGTTGCATTAAATCCATTACATAAGTTTCATAAGGCATGAACTCATGAACATCTTTACCGTTAACAGTAATTTTTCCAGATCCAGCAGTCATCTTAACTTGCGCTACTGAAGATTTTCTTCTACCTGTTCCTGTAAATATCTTTGCCATGTAAACCCTCCTTATTTAACTTCCATCTTTACTGGTCGTTGAGCAGTATGTGGATGTTCCTCTCCTGCATATACAAATAATTTTTTAAACATTTGACGTCCCAATCTATTCTTTGGTAACATGCCTTTTACAGCTCTTTCTACCATTTCAACTGGGTAATTCTCAACCATTTCACGAGCAGTTCTTTCTCTTAATCCTCCAGTGTATCCACTGTGATCATAATAAATCTTATCTGTTAATTTATTTCCAGTAAGATTTACTTTGGAAGCATTCACAACAATTACATAATCTCCGCAATCAATATTTGGAGTGTAGGTTGGTTTATGCTTTCCACGAAGTATGTTAGCAACATGACTAGCTAAACGTCCAAGAACAACATCCTCGGCATCAATAACATACCAGTTACGAACTACTTCTTCTTTCTTTTGCATGTATGAATTCTTCATCATAACAAATTTTCCTTTCTCCTAACCATAAAATCCGTTTTCCCAGAACGAATTCAATGTGGGATTTCTAAATGTACCAGTTAAAATAATACTATGAATACCAAAAAAAGTCAATAAATTTATTGACTTTTCTTACTATTGTTCATCAAAATAGTCAAGTTTCATATTCTTACGAACTCGCTTCATAACTTCTTTAGTACGCGCACGAGCTGCGGCGGTCCCCTCTTTTAGTATTTTTTCAACCTCTTCTGGGTGTTCCTCATAATATTTTCGCTTCTCTTGAATCGGTTTTAAAAATTCTAAGAGAACCCCAATAAGCTCTTTTTTACAGGCAACACATCCACGGCTTCCTGCTCTACACTCCTTACAGACAGTATCTAAATTAGGATTACTTAAAAGTTTATGGTAATAGTAGACCATACAAATATCAGGATTAGCAGGATCATCTTTCTTAATTTTACTTGGATCTGTTACTGCACTCATAACTTTTTTTGAAACTTCTTCTTCCGAATCGGCTAGATAAATCGCATTTCCTAAACTTTTTCCCATTTTATCGTTTCCATCTAATCCTTTAATTCTAGGATTAGGACTTAAAACAGCTTCTGGCTCTTTAAAAGTTTCTCCATAAATAGCATTAAATTTACGAACAATTTCTCTTGTCTGCTCAATATGGGGAACCTGATCCTCTCCAACAGGGACAAGATCACCATCTAAGGCTGTAATATCTGCAGCCTGACTAACCGGATATCCTAAAAATCCATAAGTAATAGACTCTCCATCTTCTCCAAATAGTTCTGATTTTTGACCAACTTCGTGTTTCGTAGTTGGATTTCGGTATAACCTAGAAACGGTTACTAAATTAGAAAAATAAACGGTTAATTCAGCCACTTCTGGGATATAAGACTGAATATAAATATGAGCCTTTTTAGGATCAATTCCTGCCGCTAAATAATCTAGAACTAATTCATGTACGCTATCCCGTACTTTTTCTGGATGTTCAAAGTTATCTGTTAATGCTTGAACATCTGCAATTAAAATATAGGTATCATAATCATATTGTAACTTTACCCGATTTTGAATAGACCCAAAGTAGTGGCCTAAATGTAGTCTTCCTGTTGGTCTATCACCTGTTATTATTGTTTTCATATTTTCCTCCTTTTATAATAACATTGTTGTTTTATAAAAGGCACCATCGCTTACACATAGCCATCACCTTTTTATATTATATCATTAATCCTCTTTTTTTACGACAAAAAATAGGGAAACTCCCTATTTTTTAACAACTCCAAAAAGAATATTATCATTAAATTCTAACTCACTATAAGAAAGTAGTGTATGAGTCCCTTTTTCATCTTGATAATATTTTATACTATCACCGTCTTGAAAGTAAACATAATCGTCTAAGAAAAATAAATCTTCTACTTTATCAATCTTTGTAATATAGGTAATCGTTTTCTTATTTTGAGAAGGCGTTCTATAAAGCACATAACCATCCTCAACTTTTTCTAGTAAATAGTAGTATCCGGATGCTTTACCACCAACATGATACACCATATCAAACTTTTGAAATTCTAAATCTTTCTTCGTCATTTCAAATAGTTTTTTCTCTTTTGCTTTGGTTACAGTTATCTTATCCCACTTACCGGATTGATAATACTGAATCTTTCTTTTCTCATTACCAACTTCCTCAATTTTTTTCTTTTCTGGATCAATGCAATATTGTTTTTCATTATCTCGATCATAAAGATAAAGTTTATTGTCCACAATTCCTTGAATATAAGAGTCAAAGGAAATATAATTAGGAGCTTTCGCTTCTGATATTTTTCCTGTGCGAATATCCATAAAATAGAAAGTTCTAAAACGACTACTTTCATTATAATCTGCAACCACATAATAAGAGGAAACTAAAGCGCTTAATTCTTTTTGATAAATATCTTTTTTAAAAATCTCAAAATTTAAAACGGTATCTCCAATTTGGTAAATTCCTCTCATATTACTTAAAAAGAAAACATGTTCTGGAATAACATTCTGACTATAAAGAGTAATATTATTCATCTCTTTAGTATCCATAGTATTATCGAGCCATTGATCTTGATGATATAAATTACTATCTAAAGATTTTACAAAATCATCTAATTTTTTATCCTTTCCCATAATAGCATGATAAAAATAATAACGATTATCTTGATAACAAAGAACATCGGTTATCGCTTTTCCATCTATGATAGGAAGGACACATTCATAATCTCCAGTATAGGTTAAAACCTTATCTACCACTTTTCTTTTTTTTGAAAAAGTATGATAAAACTGGAAAGGGTATACGTGTTTATTCACCGTAATTTTTAAGTAATAATTGTCCCGTTCCTTCTTTATGTTTCTCGTATAAATTTCTTTAACCTCGTATTTTTCCTCTCCTACTTTATAGGTAATTGTATGTCCCTTGGAAAAGAATCGAATGCAGCAGAAAATAACCAAAATAGAAAAGATTATAACGAGGATCCATCTTCTATATTTCTTTTTCATATATCACCACTACTTCTTTATTATACCTTCTTTTATAAAAAAAGAAAAGTTACACACTTTCCTTGATAGTGTTTCCAATGTGGGGAGATTTACTAATAAAGACCTTTTGAACAAATAAAAAAGGTTAAAACCTTAAAAAT
>CANROB010000034.1 GCA_947632115.1 uncultured Bacilli bacterium | reverse complement strand
TCTTCATTTAAATGAATAGCGGAAGATATTGTTGATGCATTCATATATAAATCTTCCCGAAAAGCTTCTAAGCGATTTTTTTCTTTTTCCGTATTTTTAATAGTTTCTTCAAAAACCGCTAGATATTCTTTGGCAGTCTTATTTTGTTGCGCATAAAATTCTTCTAAAGAAATCTCATGTTCTTCCGTATACGTTTCTATTTCTTCATAAGTATCTACTGGACTAGATTGTCCCGTTAAAGAGCCAGTAACCTCGACCGATTCTAAACGACTACTACTTTTTTCATAAGACTGATCCATTGAAAATAACATGGTTTCCCACCTACTATCTATTTTCATTATATCATGAAATATATGAGAATAAACCTTTTATCCTATAAAAAAGGTAAACAGTTTTTTCTGTTTACCCTTCTTTTTTATCTTGTTTTTTCTTTTTTAGGAGTATAATTTCCCCATACTTCATTGATAATCTCATCGTTTTCGTCAAATTCTGTAATATGTACCCTTACTCCTTCTTCTTTAGAAACTACATTACCATTTTCATCAAAATATACAACAGTACTCCTAGCAGGAGTTTTAAATGGGGATTTCAAAAGTTCTTCTAAATTAAATTCATTTTCCATAAAAACCTCTTTCTATTTATACATTACACTATTTTTTCTTAATTTTCAACTTCTTTATCCATTCTAGACATTTGTTCCAATCCTGCAAAGAATACTGCCCTATTGCCTGAATAATATTTAAATCCGAGTCTATTGATTGGGTATCTCCTTTCCTAATATAAGCAAGTAGCTTTTTAGCTGCCTTTTTAGGTAAATACTTTTGAGATAACCAATTAAGAGAAGTATTATATATATCTATTAAATGAACTATTCTAGAATTATAAAACATTCGCCATTCCTCAACTGAAAATTGACTTATGTAGGATTGAATAGCGCTATTACTATCAAAATAATTGTAATCTCCAGAAGACAAAAAGTCTTGAAAAGTGGAATAATCGAAACCTATTCCTTTTGATTGACGAATTTCTGCCATCGCTGCATCGTATATTTCTCCCATTGTCATAGTAGTTTTTGGGAGAATACTTTCTAATAATTTCTTCCGATTTGGATAAAAATCCAGTTTGGATGGATCATAATAAAAGGCCGCAAAAGAGTCAGCAAAATCCTCGACAGCAGAAGCAGAATCAATTGCATACTGAGTAATTCCTGTCCGACCATTATATGCTAAGTCTTTTTGCATAGCATCCTGCCAGAATGAAGAGAGACTAATTTTAGTAACACCTAATAGATAAGCATAGGCAGTATCATAACTATGACCAATCTCATGGGCAATTAGGTCCATATCAATCCTTGAAGGATTTGTTGCCCAAACATTGAACTCCCCATTTCCTCCTGTTGCTGCACTTTCAAAATTGGGTATATTATATGCGTCTTCCCAATAAAGATCCCAAGGATTTACAGTATCATAAAAATTGATGCTTTGAACAAGATTTTGAAGTTCAGACGGAAGCATTGTTATTCTTTGTATAATGGCATCAGCACAGTTAATTACCTCTGGACTCGAATTTTTTAAAAATTGAACGCTTTTTTGGAGTAAACCACTCCAAATGCTATCATATCCTCTTTTATTAAATACTGATTGCTGGAGATTTCCAAGAATCATGATGGCATTAGAAGAAGGATAATTCCGTTCATTTACCAAATAATCTTTTAATTGATGAAGCAAAACTTGAACATCCCCAATATTGTTATTTTTATAAGTGTCGGAGATGAGATCGCAAATTTTTTGAAAACAATCATTATAATCAGTATAAGTATTTAAATCTTGACAAAGTTGAGAATAAGCTGAATCCTCCTTTGTTGTACGTGAAAAAATGCCAATTTTAGGACTTGATTCTGTTATAGCTTCTGTAATGGTTGCATCTTCATGAGTAGATAAATAATCAAAGACTTCTGAGGCATCAATGTTTGTTTCAACACCATCAATAGAAAGATTAATTAAAGATTCCCCGCCATTCATCAAGCCCGCCATTAATACTCCCATCAAAAAGGAATCCGTCGCTTGCTTAGGGATAGCGGACCAATCTACATCAGACCCTAAGACGGCTACTTGAAGCCCGGCATCTACCCATTCCTGAGTAAACTCTTCCGCTCCTTCCATAAAAAGATTCTTAAGTGTCAATCCGGATGTTTCACTTAATCCTGGCATTTTACCTAAGAAATATCCTAGGGTTGCTTCTGATAATCCAATACAGGCCCCATATACATAAGAAGACGCCATTTTATTCCCATTAATTAAGGCTTGATTTTTAGCGTTTCCAGCTGCTGATAATCCCATAAGGGCAGTACCAGCTACTTTTCCGGCTAGAGGAGTAGCTACCGCAGAAACAAGGAGTGAGGTTGCTATCGATGGAGCCATATTTCCAGTTGTCTCTCCAACTTGATAAGTCGTTGTTAATACTTTAGATTCTTCTAGAGCTTCTAAAATATACATCTGAGCATATTGATTGGTAGAAATCATTCCTTCGGATTTAAAGATGTTAGAAATTCCTTCTCCCCAGTTTTCAATTCCATCCACAAATCCTTTTCCTGCTGATTTTGCGCCATTCCAAGCATTTACATCTATTTTACCATCCGCACCAGAAATACTTTTAATAAACTCTTCTGCTTCTTTTTTACCTGCCGTATTATTGAGTCTATCTTCGATTGCTTTAATATAGTCGTGGGCCTCTTTAGCACCTTTCGTATCATAAAGATAACTATACATCATTTTATCATCTTCCGTTAATAAATCATAACGGATACTACCTAGAAGGCCCTTAGCGGGATAGGAAAGAGCCTCTCCCTTTTCAACAGCTCTAGCAAGAGCCACTATATTTACATTTCCAACATATTGAGCCGTATAATCATCTAAAATCAATTTCGATTGATCAAGAGGAGTTGGATTATTTTTTTGATTTTCTACATAAGATAAATAATCACTGGTAGCTGATAGTTGAAGATATGGATACTCCTTCATTTGTTGTTTTAAAGAATACTTATAAGCTTTTAAGGTAGCAATATCTTTTTCTTTTGTTTCGATTGCTTCCTCATATTCTTCATAGGTTATAAATTCTCCTGCTGTTACTTCTTCCGTCATGGAATCTACTTCTTCTTGAAAGCGAAGAATATTCTCATAGGCTTCTTTTCC
This sequence comes from uncultured Bacilli bacterium, assembly GCA_947632115.1. Classification (GTDB taxonomy): domain Bacteria; phylum Bacillota_I; class Bacilli_A; order RF39; family UBA660; genus UBA5578. The sequence continues at coordinate 7,378 of CANROB010000034.1, read as the reverse complement.
AGATGTGGTCTTTTCAATGACTAGTTTTCTTTTTTCTTCATAATCTAATTTTTTCCATTCTTCATCCGTAATTCCAAATGCCTCTTCTACAGAGGCATCGCGTGGAAAGCTTCCTATTTTGCTCGCAATAATATCTTCATTCAGATGAATAGCGGAAGATATCGTCGATTCATTCATGTATAAATCTGACCGAAACGCTTCTAATCTTTCTTTCTCTTCTTCCGTATTTTTGATAGTTTCTTCAAAAATAGCTAGATATTCTTCGGCAGTCTTATTTTGTTTCTCATAAAATTCTTCTAAAGAAAAATCACTTTCTTCTGTATAGACTTCTATCTCTTCATAATTATCCACTGGACTAGATTGTCCTGTTAAAGAACCAGTAGCGTCTACTGAACCTAAATGACTACTACTTTTTTCATAAGAATGATCCATTGAAAATAACATGGATTATCACCTACTATCTATGCTCATTATACCACGAAATATCTTTTTTTTCGTAAAAAAAGATTATCGTAATCTTGATACCTTCCATCAAGTATCTTATGATAATCTTATTTTTCACTTGCCTTGAGATTCTTTTCCTTTTTTAATCCATTTCTTTTAAAGCCATTACTGCGGCAATACTGCCATCACTAGTAGCAGTTGTTAATTGTCTTAAATTTTTCACACGAGCATCCCCTATAGCATAAATGCCCCTTGTCTTAGTAAGAATTTCTTCTTGCGTTTTGATATATCCTTTTTCATCTAATTCAACAACATTTTGAAAAATTTGATTTTGTGGTTCTTGCCCAATCGCAATAAATAAGCCATCTAAGAAAAGGTTTCTTTTTTTTCCTTCTTGATCAATCGTGATAGACTGTAAAGAGGTTTCTCCATGAAGAGAGTCAACCGTTGCCTTTAAAACGAGTTCAATATTCTCTTTCTTCTTAATTTCTTCTAGATATTTCTCTTCACCACGGAATTCTTCTCGGCGGTGAATTAAATACACCTTAGAAGCAAGATTTGATAAATAAATAGCATCTTCTAAAGCCGTATTTCCTCCCCCTACTACCGCTACTACTTTGCCCTTATAAAAATGTCCATCACAAGTAGCACAGTAAGAAATTCCTTTTCCAATCCACTCTTCTTCTTTTTCTAAACCCAACTTGCGGTTAGTTGCACCACTTGCAATAATGACCACTTTTGCTTGATATTCTCTCTCTTTCGTAATTACCTTCTTAGTTGGCTCTACCCGTAAAACCGTTTCATACTTAATTTCGACCCCTAGTCTTTTTACCTGTTCGTATAAATTGGTAGCAAAATCAAATCCGGAAATAGAAGGAATACCAGGGTAGTTTTCAATAGTACTTGCATTTATAATTTGACCACCATAACTTTTTGACTCTAAAACCAAAACTTTCTTATTTGCCCTTCCTAGATAAAGTGCGCTTGTAAGTCCACTAGGGCCAGCTCCAATAATAATGGCATCATACATAAATCACCTACATCTCCTTCCTATTTTCTAATCACATTGTACGCAATTTAAGAACTTATGTCAAATAAGAAAAGACTCCTTTATTTCTTCCATTCTCCTATTTTATAGAAGAAAAAAAACTTACGAAAAAAAATTTTTTTTGCTAAAATAAAAGAAGAAGAGGAAAAAAATATGTTTAAAAAAATGGAAAAGGTCATGTATAAAAATGAAGTGTGTGAAGTAATTGATATAAAAGAAGATTATAAAAATCATCAAAGTTATTATATTCTAAGACCCATGGAAGATAAGTCTTTAGTCATTCATGTTCCTATAGAAAACAATATGGGCTATTTAAGAAAAATCATTTCTAAAGAAAACGCTTTAAAACTCATTCAGAATATAAAACAAATTGAGCCTCTTAGTGCTTCTGAGAAAGATTTACAAGCTATTTACCGGAAACTTCTTTATAGTGGGAAACAAGAAGACCTCGTTCAAATTATTAAGACTACTTATTTAAGAAATGAAGCAAGAACAAAGGAAAAGAAAAAGAAAAGTGAAAAAGATTCAGAATACTTTGAAAAGGCAGAAAAATACCTCTATAATGAATTAGCGATTGCGTTAGATAAATCTTTTGAAGAAACAAAAGAATTTATTATTAGAAGTATCGAAGGTGTTTCATGATTTTAGAAAGAGAAATTCAAAATATTTTAGAAGCAAATGGGGTTTCTTCTATGGAAAGTTTAAAAGGATTAACAAGAGAGGATTTAAAAAATTATCATTTAGATAAAGATCAAATTCATCAAATCATTATTTACTTACAACTTCATGGCTTAGATATTAAAAAAGGACCGAAAAAAAAGTGATTATTCACTTTTTTCTTTTTTCCTTAATGCTTGACTCAATTTTAAAGGAACTGATCTAGGTCCCCTAACGGTTGTAACTCCATACATTTTTAATTTTTCTAGAGGGAATTCATCTTTATCATATTTTTGTTGTAATTTTATTTGAATCACTTGTTTCATAGACACATTCTCATCTTGATAATAGTAAGGGATATCTTTCTTTACAACTTCAGTACGATATAAAATAGCAGAATTTGGACTTCCTACATAAAGATAAATGGTATCGCCTATTTGGACATTTTTTGGTTGTTTCCAAAGAATGGTTTCTTCTTTCTCGAAAGCACCAATGATATCATAATATTTAGGATTAGCAGGTACTAGCCATTCTCTTTGTTGCATGGTATATTGATGACTTTCTTGAATACGAGAAAAAATCTCATCATCGGTTAGGGTATCATCTAATAAAATAGTAATCCAATTCTTTTTATTCATGTGATAAGCTGGATAATAACCTTTTTGAGAAAGTAAAGAAGAAATTTCTAACGGATCTAATTTGACATTGATGATTTCTACTTCCTCATTAGATTCACCTAGTTTCTTTCGATTGATATTCATCACAAGACCATACCATTTCTCATTACTAGGATTTTTAAAAACACCATAACCTTCAGAGTCCGCCCAAGGAAATTGAGGAATGTCCTGATAAGTTTGATAGATAAGGTTACTAAGACGATTAGCTTGTGGACTCATAAAAAACTTAGGAATCGTACATTTTTCTTTGATATCCATTAAAGCACTTCTTAACTCCTCTAATACTTTACTAGCAAATTCCCCTAACGGGCCTTCTCTTCGATAATTGGTATATTCTTCTTCAAAAGCAAGATCATAAATTTTACTTTTTACCATACCTTGCTTGGATACTTCTACTTCAAGACGAAAAGTATCCTCCATAATGTTTGTTACAAAATAGTAACCCTTATCTTTCTTGATAAATCCATAAGTTAGTAAACTTGGATAATCTATGGTACATCTTTTAAATATTTCTTGTTCAATATTCATAACAATCACTCTCCATGGTGAGAAAATTTTTTATAATGCTTCGTTTTTTATCTCTTGATCGTTTGTTACATTTCCATCCCCTGAAACAGGAATGGCCTCTCCTAAATAGGTAGGTTTTGGTTTTATCATAACATTTATAAAGTCTTTATTACGAGCAAGAATTTCTCTTAGTTCTCTCATACTTTGACCACTATAAGATATCTTTTTAGCAGGAATACCATAGGCTTTGATTCCTAACTGATTTGCAATATAAAGGGCACGATATAGGTGATATTCCTGTGTAACAATAATGATTTTCTTTGCTTTAAAAATTTCTTTTGCCCGATAAACACTTTCATAAGTAGAAAAGCCAGCATGATCCATAAAAATATCTTCAGAAGGTACCCCATTATCCATCGCATAATTCTTCATGATATTTACTTCATCATAATTTTTTCTACCATGATCTCCACTCATTAAAAGTTTAGGGGAAGCGCCCATTTGATAAAGTTCAATCCCCTTTTCAAGACGGTCACGTAACATTGGGCTAGGACTTTCTCCCCTTACGCCTGCTCCTAAAACTAAAATGCAATCAATATCTTGAAGAGTATCTAATTCCTGTTCTTCTAAGATTTGATTTTTAGTAGAAGCCTTAACATAGTAGTTAATACCAAAAACTAAAAAAAGTCCTACAAGAATTAACATCACAAATAAGAACATGATTTTAAACCACCTCTTTGGTCTTTTAGCTATCTTTGTTTCTTCTACTTCTTTTTTCATATTTCTTTCCAATCCTTCATGGCCTTTTCATACGCTTCTTTTCTTCTTTTTTGTAATTCTTTTTTATAAAGAGATCCCTCTATATTTTGATTTCCTTTAATGTTTAAAGGTCTAAAATAACCTCTTTGATTAAGTTCTTCTAATTCTATTTTTTCTAAAGTATCTTTGTCCTCTACAACGTGGTATTCAACAAAAAGTTCATCAATCACTTGATTCGTTTTTTCTTCTTCTTTTTGATTATCAAAACAAAGACTAGAAATCGTTTGTCTAAAAGTAGATAAAAATCCAGATTTCACACTACTTTTAGAATGCTTTTGATTGATATGCCAATTCAATCGATCACGAACAGATTCCTTAACCGCAATTCCTACATAAATATAGTAAAGATTTTCCTGTTTAGGATGTCTCTCAAGAACATCTTCCAATTGCTCAAAATAAGTATAAGATGGGTTAAAATCTAAAAATTTCTTCGTAAGTTTTTTTGGCGCCCACCACTTATAATATCCTGGTTTATTAGGAATTTGTTTTAGGATTTCTTTTTCTCTTAATTTTTTAGCAGGAATTAGCATTCCCTCTTTTAGTTTTTCCATGAATAACTCCTTAGTATTCATTATAGCATAAGAAAAAAGGATTGGAAATCCTTTATTCTAATTCAAAGACACCGGTATAAAGACGGTAATATTGACCTTTTTGAGCGATTAATTCTTCGTGATTACCTTGTTCAATAATATGTCCATGATCTAAAACCATAATTTCATCGGCATTTTTAACGGTGGAAAGACGATGGGCAATGACAAGTACCGTTCTTCCTTGCATAAGTTTATCCATACCATCTTGAACAATCTTTTCTGTTCTCGTATCGATACTAGAGGTTGCTTCATCTAGAATCATAACAGGAGGATTTACAAGAGCACATCTAGCGATTGCCAGTAATTGACGTTGTCCTTGGGAAAGATTCGCACCATCAGAAGATAGCATCGTATCATATCCATTTGGAAGCATTTGAATAAAACGGTCGGCATTCGCTAGTTTTGCTGCTTCTATTACCTCTTCATCGGTTGCCGATTCTCTTCCATAACGAATATTTTCTTTGATTGTTCCGGTAAAAAGATTGATATCTTGAAGTACCATTCCTAAAGAAAGACGTAAATCTTCTTTACGAATTTTATTAATATTAATTCCATCATACCGGATTTTTCCATCTTCAATATCATAAAAACGATTGAGTAAATTAGTAATCGTTGTCTTCCCTGCTCCGGTTGCTCCAACAAAGGCAATTTTCTCACCTGGAAGAGCATCTAGACTAATATCATGTAGGACCGTTTTTCCTTCTTCATAGGCAAAATCAACATCATGAAATTCTATATGACCCTTTAGTGGGATATACTCAATTCTCCCATCATGATGAGGATGCTTCCAAGCCCAGGCACCCGTATATTCCTTCGTCTCCATGAGGGTACCATTTTCTTCCCGCACAGATACCAAGGTAACATACCCTTCGTTTTCCTCAGGTGCTTCATCCATAAAAGTAAAAATTCTCTTCGCTCCAGCGATAGCCATAACTAAAGAATTTAATTGTCTAGAAATTTCATTAATTGGACGGATAAATGTCTTACTAAGTTGAAGGAAGGCAATAATCATTCCAACCGTTACATGGCCAATTCCCTGAACAGCAAGAATACCTCCTACGACTGCTAAAACAGCATATAAAGTATTTCCTAAATTTCCATTTACAGGACCAATCGAATTGACAAATTTATTGGCGTTATACACATTTTCCGCTAATTCTTCGTTTAATTCATCAAACCGTTTTTTAGCGCGGTCCTCATAACAGAAGACCTTTACTACTTTTTGACCATTAATCATCTCTTCGATATAACCATTTAATTTTCCAACGGCTTCTTGTTGTTTTAAAAAGTAGTTTCCACTTCTTGATGTCATAAAACGAGATAACGCTAAAATGATTCCTAAAAAGACTAAGACGACAAGCGTAAGATAAATATTGGTAATTAACATAGCAATAAAAATAACGATAATGGTAGTAGCTACAGAAAACATTTGCGGAATACTTTGCGAAATCATCTGACTTAAGGTATCGGTATCGTTCGTATAGCGACTCATAATATCGCCATGGGAATGCGTATCAAAATAACGAATAGGAAATTTCTGCATTTTGAAAAACATCTCATCCCGAATCTCTTTTAATGTCCCCTCTGTTACATTCACCATAATCCGGCTAGATAAGAAGTTTGCTACAACACCTAACCCATAAAGAGAAGCCATTATGCCAATCGCTTTTAAAAGATTACTATAAACTGGATTCGTAGATCCTACTAAAGGAACGATATAATCATCAATTAGTACTTGTAAATAAAGATTGGCAGAAACAGAAGAAACTGTACTTAAAAGAAGACAGAGAAGTACAAGGATGAGCCGGAATTTATGGTTCTTCCAAATTAATTTTAAAACTCTACCTAATACTTTAAAATCAATTCGACTTTTAGGTTTCTTATTCATCTTCCTTACCTCCCTTTACTTGGGATTCATAGACTTCCCGATAAATTTCATTATTTTGAAGTAATTCCTCATGTGTTCCCATGCCATTTATTTTGCCATCATCTAAGACAATAATTTGATCCGCATCCTCAACAGATGAGATTCTTTGCGCAATAATAATTTTTGTAACATTTGGAATATCCTCGCGAAAAGCCGCTCTAATAAGACTATCGGTTTTGGTATCAACCGCACTAGTAGAATCGTCTAAGATTAAAATTTTGGGATTTTTAAGAAGGGCTCTAGCAATACAAAGTCTTTGCTTTTGACCTCCCGATACATTCGTACCTCCTTGCTCAATATAGGTGTCATACCCTTTTGGAAATGCCCTAATAAATTCATCGGCCTGAGCAAGTTGGCAAGCATGAATCATCTCCTCATCAGTCGCATCTTCTTTTCCCCATTTGAGGTTTTCCCGGATAGTTCCTGAAAATAATTCATTTTTTTGAAGAACCATAGCCACTTGATTCCTTAAAGAAGAAATATCATAGTCGCGAACATCAATTCCCCCTACTTTAAGAGAACCACTCGTTACATCATAAAGTCTTGGAATCAATTGGACTAAGGTGGATTTCGAAGAACCTGTCCCACCAATAATTCCAACAGTCTCTCCTGATGAAATCGTCAAGTTTACATCTTTTAGACAAAGTTTATCTAAACTATTTACATAACTAAAGTTTACATGTTCAAAAGAAATAGAACCATCTGGTAC
>CANROB010000033.1 GCA_947632115.1 uncultured Bacilli bacterium | reverse complement strand
GTCTTCCATACTACCTTCCTTTCTTATCTTTTTTGTCACCATTAACATTTCCATTAACCAACTATTTCGCCTTTACTTTTGACTGTCATATTTCATTGGAATACGCTTTCATCCATTGACGAAAAGTGTCGATAGGGAGTATAATGAAAGTACGTCAGTTATAGTAAAAATAGGCTGATAGTATAAAAGAAAGGAAAGGTAAAAAAATGAAGAAATTTGGCAAAATGGTGATGCTTACTGTTTGTACATTTTTCCTTTCTATGGTACCTACTTTTGCTCGGGAATTAAATTTAAAAGAGTTTGTCGAAGAAGTAGAAAAACGCCAACCTAATGCAGGATACGTTTATATCATAGGGGAATATATCTTTACATCAAATCATGAACTTACCGTTCAAGATGTTATGTTTGCAGCAAATTCTATTGATGTTGAAGATATAAATGGTAAGACAAACCAAGATGACATCTATGGCGAAATGACGATTTCTTACATTGAAAAAGATGGGGATGATTGGGTTGTTGGTACTCCTGAGATAGGGGATACCCAAATCGAATTAGATGATGAAAAAGCCATTCATGCATCTTACATCGATTATGACTATTTACCAGAACCTGCTCATCATAAAGTAACATTTGATAGTGATAATGAGGAAGAAGATCAAGTTGTTGAAGTCTTAGATGGACGTACTGTTTCTAAACCAACTGATCCAGTAAAAGAAGGATATAAGTTTGCTGGTTGGTATTTGGATGACGAAGAGTACGAATTTACGACCGAAGTACATGAAGATATCACCTTAAAAGCACACTGGAAACTTGTTATTAATACCGATGAAATGTTAAAAGAAGCGGTAGAAAGTTTTAAGAGTGATAAGTATACAGCGCTTTATGATGATGAAACAGGAAATACTACTTTTGATATTTTAGATGAAAAAGAATTATTATCTAAGGTTACTGGTACTGGACTTGTTTCATCTATTAGAAAAGCTCTTCAAAGTGGTCATATCAAAGCAATTACTGTTAATTATGATGGAACAGATTATGTCTTTGATGATGCTTCTATGGACGTAGGACAAATATCAAAAGCTTATCAAAAGTTGTTAGAACTTTTAGATGCCATGACAGATGCCTCTAAAGAGACCGCAAAACTTGGTGACTTAATTGGTAAAAACTTAACATTAACTTTTGAAGCAACAGATGATGCAGCAATCGATGAGAAGTGTAAGGAAAGTTACGCTATTGATTTTATATTTTCTGTCAGTACTTTAGTAATTACTTTACCAACAGCAGAGGATAACAAGAAAACAGATGAGTTTATCGGCTATAAAGGAAATGATAGCACTCTTAAATTAGAGAATAATGCATTATCTGGAACTGTAAAATATCATACTGATGTTTACTTTAATGGTAAAGGAAATGGCAAAGTTCCTGGATATTATGCTTCTATTGTTTTACAAGTACCTCATGCTACTGATGATGTAAAATTAGTCGTAAATGGAAAAACACTTTCTAAGAGTGAATTTGATACGAAAGATAGCATTATTGTAGTTATTCCATTTGACCGTGAGAGTGAAGGAAATCAACAAATTACGGTTAAAGTAGATGCTGATGGAAATGGTACTGATTTTACAGAAAAAGACTATACAATAGATTGTAGTGGACTTACTTTTGAAAGAGATTCCGTTTTCAGCTTATCTTCTATGGATGGTGAGAATGAAGACTTTGGATATGGATGGCATGAAGAAGAAGGTTATTCTACCAAAGTAGAAAAAGTAGAAGGGGATAAACCTACTTATAAAGTAACTGGTGTTCTTCCAATTTTTGATGAACAAGATTGGGATGATGATCCATTTGATGATAATACTAGCAGTGTTTATTATTTAGGTCTTCGTCTTAAATTAGAAGATGTTCCAAATCAAGAAGAGGAAAGTACAACTGGTACTTATACGGTTAAATTCTTCCATGATGGAGAAGAAGATGCCGATGGATTTATTAAACTAGCTGCCTCTGATTTTGCTGAGACGAATGAAATTTATCTTTTAATAGAACTTACTCCATTTAAAGAAGGAGTTCAAAAGAACTTCGACATTAAGATTGATATAGATGGGGCAGAAGAAGAGTTTAAAGAGTATACCGTTACCGTTGATTGGAGTGAATTAAAATTCCAAGATGAATCTCGTGGTGCGGGAGATTTTGATGTAATAAAGACTGAAGATTTAGGAGCTGAAGCTCCAGAAAAAGCAGAACTTACTTCTTATGGTTATAATGAGAAAACTGATGATGAAGTAACTGTTAAGATGGATAATAGTCAAGAAGACCAAGATCCTACCAAAGAAGGATTGCAAGGTTCTATTAGGGAACAAACTTTAAAAAGTGGATTTACTAATAACACAGGATATTTTGTTCCTATTAAAATAGTGTTCCCACAAGGAGAAGAATATCAAGATTATAAAAATACTTGGACTTTAATTTTAAATACAGAAGGTGGAAGTACTAAAGAATATAAACCAACTGAGGCAGAATATGCACAAGGTTGGGTTATGGTATTATTTAGACTAAATGATACTGGAGATAAAAAGATTAAATATTCTATTGACTTTGATGGATCATATGATAAAGAAAAAAATACGGGAGCTGTTTTCTTACCATATGAATATGAAATTTCTTATGATACATTAACATTCAAAAATATGCATGAAGTAAGTTTTGATGGAATAGATGATACCATTACTGTATGGGATGGGGATTCTATCACAGAAGACATACTTCCTGAAGCAACTCCAAAAGCAGTAGATGACTATCATGAATTTGCTTATTGGAATGAGGAAGATGGTACGAAGTTTGATACGATTGAAATTAATTCTGACGTTGAAGATATTACTTTAGTACCACATTGGAATATATATTCTGATGAATTTATTAGTGATGTGATTGCAGATTTAAATAGTACCGAAGAAGGTTCTCAATCACCAGATTTCTCCGAAAAATTTATATTTGAAAGAGATGCAAAAGATGGAAGCAAAATTACGATTCGAGTAATTGATGCAGATGTCACTTTAAATGAGATGAATACGACAAGTATTCCTGGTGCGATTGCTTACATCTTATTACAAGATGAAATCCAAGAAATTTCACTTGAAGTAAATGGTACAAAAACGAAAACATTTACTAAAGGAACACAAACAGATAAAGATGCTTTAAAAGCCGATATTCAAAAAGCTGCTCAAGAATTGTATAAAGAAATTTTGACAGAAATTTTATCTGGAAAAGAGGATACAGAAGTAACTTTAGCAGAACTTGCTGAACAGGAAGGTTATGAAAGTTTTACATTGAAAATCAATCCTGACAAAGTAGCTAAAACAGTTACTCTTGCAGAAAAAGCTACAAATGGTATCATGCTTACAGCCGATACACCAGTACCTCTTTCTTATACATTTACCTTTGTACAAGATGATAGTATTAAAGCTATTAAAAATGAAGAGGCTTTAAAAACTGCATTAGCCGATGAAAGTATTTCTGAAATAGTAATTGCTGAGGGTTTTGAAGTAGATAAACCACAAGAAATTACAAGGAATAATATTACTATTACTTCTTCACCAAATAATACCCATACTTTAACTGGTAAAGATGGAATCGATACGATTTTTGATATTAAGGGACAAAATGTAACGATTAGCAATTTACATTTAAGTGATACAAAAACAGGTATTACCGTTGAAAATGGGGCATCTGTTACAGCTAATAATGTTAGCTTCGATAATGCTTCTGCAAGCGCGATTGCTAGAATTTCTACTAGTGAAGAAGAAGGCTCTGCTGTTCTTGTAAAAGGAAATGGTTCTTTTACGGGATCTAATTTAACTTATACTAATGAAAAATACATGAAGCCATTAGTAAAAGCAGAAAATGGAGCTACTGTAAGTGTTACTTTAGCAGACGGAAAAACTGCGCAACCAACAACAGTAGAAGAAGTAGTTCCTTATGTTGCTCCTTCATCAGAAACTGATAATAGTATTGGTGAGGTCAAAAAAGCAAAAGAGGGATATGGTTATAAACACTATTATTTAAATAGTGATGTTGCTAATAGATGGATAAAAGTTACTTATATTGGAAATAGAGCTGTAACGCATGCTCCTCTTACTTATACTTTATATCATGATAAAGAAAAGGATGGAGAATATTTAAGAGAACCAGAGAAGAATATCAATTATCTTACGACATATTCTAATGGTAGTGCTACTTATACGATTAGCAAATGGGAAACTTTTGCAGGAAAAGATTATGAAACAGGAAAAATTCCTGTATCTGAAATTACAGGAAATGAGGCAACTTTCTCAGCTGAATTAACTGCTACTTATAAAGAGCATGTTAAAAGAGTAGAAAATGAAGACCAGTTAAAAGCTGCTCTTCAAGAAGAAGGCATTACAACCATTATAGTTGCAAACGAGATTGATCTTACTTCAAAATTAGAAATTAATAAAGAAGGCGTAATTATTTCTGGAACAGAATCTGGTTCAAGAGAAATTACGGGAACTTTAAAAGGACAAATCGAAGTTAAAGCTAATAAAGTTGTTTTCTCTGAGATTAAGATTGTTGGTTCTGGTAATGAAGTAACTAATGGTCATGTAGTTACGATTAGTGGAAAAGAATTTGATTCTAGTGAATCAGAGTATAGTGTTGAATCTGGAGATTTCGATAGTATTTTATACTATGATGTAGAAGATCCAGATAGTGTACTTTTCTATAATACGTTTAGTGGTAATGGAAAAGCTAAGACTTATATAGAGTTTAGCAAAGAAGTGGATGGAAATGTAGAGACAGAAGGACAAGTTTCTACGAATGGTTCTTCTCTTACGGGAAACTACTTTAAAGATGATAACCATGCGGTTACTTTCATTAAAATGAAAGCTATTAAAAACAATACTAAACTTAATGTAAGACAAACAGAAGTTGTTTTAAGCAGTGCTAATGCAAAATTTATAGAATTAGATGCTAAACCTAGTGGTTCTAATGTTACACTAAACTTTGGTTCTTTATGGGTAAAAGGACAAGATAGTGTTACTATTTATGTAAACGATTCTACAGTGAAAGATGCTTCTGGTATTACAATCCAAAGACCTTCTGCTTATGAAAATAAGATTAAAGTAGAATATACGAAAACACCGGGAGAAGGAAAATCTGTTATTTTTAAGAGTTAGAAAAGGCCAAAAAATGGCCTTTTTTTTGGAAAAAATTGGCTGGTGTTTTTACGCCTATTGGCCTTTCATTCTATTGACAGAGAATAGGAAAAGTAATATACTATAATTGCATCAGTCTTAAGAATTTGGACTGGTAGAATAAGAGAAAGGAAAGGTAAAAAAATGAAGAAATTCGGAAAAATGACATTGCTTGCCCTATGTACATTTTTAGCTTCTATGGTGCCTACTTTTGCTCGAGAGCTAACGATGAAAGAGTTCGTAAAAGAAGTAGAAGATAGACAACCTAATGCTGGATATGTATATATCATAGGGGAATATATCTTTACATCTAATCATGAACTTACTGTCCAAGATGTTATGTTTGCTGCCAAATCTATTAAGGTAACAGATGAAAATGGTAAGACGAATCAAGATGATATCTATGGTGAGATGACTATTTCTTACATTGAAAAAGATGGCGATGATTGGGTAGTGGGAACACCAGAAATTGGTAAAACCCAAATCGAATTAGATGATGAAAAAGTGATTTATGCATCTTATGTTGATTATGACCCACTTCCAGAACCTAAACACTATACAGTAACATTTGATAGTGATAACGGTAAGGAAGAAAAGAAAACTGTTGACGTCATTGAAGGTCGTAGTGTTCATGAGCCTAGTGAAGAACCAACCAAAGCTGGATATGTATTTGATGGTTGGTATACCGAAGATGGAGAAAAGTATGAATTTACTACCCCAATAACAGGAAATATTACTTTAAAAGCACATTGGTTATATGTAGTTGATACCGATGAGATTGTGAAAAAGTCTTCAGAGAGCTTTAAAGACGATTCTTATAAAGCTGCTTATGATGCAGATAATGGTACACTTACTTTTGATATGTTAAATCCAGATGCTTTATTATCTTCTATTAAGGGAAGTGGAATTGTCGCTGGTATTAGAGACCTATTAAAAGAAGGTCATGTTGCTTCTATTACGGTTACCTATAACGGTCAGGATTATGTCTTTGATGATGCTTCTATGAATGGACAATATTCTAAAGCTTATGAGACATTACAAAACCTTTTAGCAGCAGTAACTGGTAAAAGTTATGAAGCAGCACTTCAAGAAGACTTAGTAGATAAAAACCTTACACTAAAATTTACATTATCTTCTAATAGTACTTTGAAAGAGGGTTCAAAAGATTCTTATAAAGTAAATATCATTAGTTCTGTTTCTATAGCAGAAATTAAATTGCCAACAGAAAGCGATAATCAAGAAACCAATGACTTTATTGGATATGCAGGAAATGAAGAGACACTTAAAGTAGATGGTTATAAATTCTCTGGTAAAGTAAAATATAATGATGATGTATATTATAGTGGTAGGAATCAAGATCCAGTACCAGGATATTACTTCTCTTTTGTATTGCATGTACCACATGCAACAGAAGGGGTAACTCTTGAAGCAAATGGTCGTAAGTTTACTCATAGTGACTTAGATTCAAATGGTAATATTACGATTATCTTTAAGGCTGATCCAAACGCAAGTACAAAAGAATTTAAAGTAAAAGTAGATGCGGATGGAGATGGCTCTATTTATACAGAAAAAGAGTATACAGTAGATTATAGTGGCGTTACTTTTGTAAGAGATTCTAAGTTTACGATTGCGGGTGTCGATAAAACAGATGCTGATACCGATAACACTACTTCTTGGGATGGTTGGTCTGAAAAAGAAGGATATAAAACAGAATTTACTGTAGAAGAAACAGATCCTCATACAGTAAAAGTAACCGGTGTTCTTCCAATATTTAATCACGAAGATTTAACTGATGGTGAAGGAACATTCCCAAAAGATGCTTTATATTATTTAGCGTTTAAATTACAAACGGAATTAGGAACAAAAACTTCTAGTACCATGAATGTTAAATTCTTACAGGATGGTTCAGAAGAGAAAGTTGCAAAAAGTGATTTTGCTGACAATGAAAAACTTCTTTATATTCTAAAATATTTAGATCCTTATGATGAAGATGGTAGTTTACTTCCTGCTTCTGGTAGAAAGTTCACTATTACTCTTGATTGGGACGGTGAAGAAGAACAAGAAGGTCAAGTAAACTATGAACCTTATACGATTACAGTGGATTGGAGTGGCTTAGTTCTTCAAGACTATTCTAATGGAAATTTTGGTAACTACGATGTTCTTACCAAAGAAGAGATAGGAGAAGATAGTCCAGAACATGATGCTTTAGAAGAGTATGGATATGACTATCAAGCTTCTGCTGATGTTAAGGTTAAAATGGATTCAGAATCTCAACCAGATAGAGATCCAGTAAAAGATGGATTAGAAGGAACTATTAAAGAACAAAATTTGCAAAAGGGATTTAAGGACAATAAAGGATATTTTGTTCCAATTAAAATCACCTTCCCTGGAAAAGATGATGAAGAATTAAATAATTATGCTAAGTCTTGGACCATTATTCTAAATACGGAAGATGGACAACCAAAAGAATATACTCCAACCGAGGAAGAATATGAACAAGGTTGGGTAATGGTATTATTCAAGATTTATAAAGATGGTAAGGATAGCAGTAAGACTATAAAATATCAAATTGATTTTGATGGTTCTGCTAATGGCGATAAAGGTTATGATTTCTTACCACAAGAATATACGATTGAATATGACTCTTTAAATTTTGAGTCAGAAGATAAAATAACTTATAAGTTTAGAGATAATAAGGGAGTAGAACATACAGAACCTGTTATTACTTATGAGGGAGAAAAAGTCGCTTTAAAAGATATGTCAAGTTTTGAAACTGACTATCGTACTTTTGATGGTTGGTATAAACAAGGTGGTACTAAAGTAGAAGAACTTACTTTAGGTGATCATGAAAATATCGAGTTAACTGCTCATTGGAATTTAAATGTAGAAAAATTTATGGAAGATTTAGTGAAGGATTTAAACAATTCTGATACTACTCATTCTGATGACTTTACAGGAAAATTCCATTTAACTCAAGAAGGAAATACAATTACTATTCATTTGGATAGTATGAATATACCTGTATCTGAGTTAGGAAATACAAGTATTCCTGGAGCTATTGCTTATATTCTTCAAAAAGGAGAAATTAAAGATATTACTTTAACAGTAGGGGGAGAATCTGTAACATTTTCTTCTTCCGATGTTCCAAAGACCTCACAAATAAGTACTAAAGGGGCAGATAGAAATTTATTAGATGAAAATGGTACTTCTTTCAAAAATCAAGTAATTGAAAAGGCGAAAGAAAAGTTTGATAATGCCCTAAATCATCAGGAGAGTACAGCTACTTTAGATGAGTTGGAATTTGACGGAACTACTTTCTCTCTTAAAATTGGAGAAGCAGATGAAACTGTTCAATTAGTAGGATCTGATAAAGAAGTTATTTCAGATGATGAAAAAACTTATACTTTTACTTTTGATTCTAACTTTGCTGTTGTTAATCAAAAAGGTACTTTAGGTGCTTCAGATATTCAAGACGCTATTGACAAAGGTGCATATGAAACAATCTATCTTACTGATGGTAACTATAGTATCGAAGAACCAATTCAAATTACAGCAAAAAGTGATATTACTATTGCACCATTATCTACTGCTAGTGCAGTTAATCTAATGAGTGAGGTAGAACCTTTAACAATAACTGTAACTAATCAAGATTATGTAATGGATGTAAAGAAAGGCGACGGTACGGTTACGCTTTCTCATTTGAAACTTACTGGTGCTAAAAAAGCACAATTAATGGTTGAGGATGGAGCAACTGTTGTTGCTGATCATGTTGATGTTTCAGGAGAACTTGATGAAAATCAATCTAGTGAAGATAATGATGATATGCATGCGGCTATCTTAGTAGGAGGAACTTTAACTGCTACAAATATTACTAATACGAATGAAGATTATAAACACCCTACAATTGCTCGTGTGACAAGTTATTCTCATCCTGGAAATGTAACTGGAGAAGAGGAAGAAACTCCTGGAGACCAAAAATTGCATCCAAATGCAGTTATTAAAGCTCAAGGAATGACCAAAAATGGTATTTATAATATTATAGATAAAACCAATGATAAATCTAACAGTGTTGCTGAAGCATACTATGGAGATTTCTATTATTTAAGTGATAATAATTCTAAATTATATTTCTTAGCTATTGTGGATAATGAAAACGGAAACCGTCCATCTCCATATGATGTTATCCATATTTATTACTATGGAGAAGAAATTGATTATGAAAAATTGGGTTATAAAGTAGGAGAGAATTGTCTATCAAAGGAAAATGTATTTAAAAAACTTGTATTGGGTTACTCCACTTCCGATAGAGAGATAACTGATAAAGCAAAAGCTGAAAGTATTTTGACTGCTCATACGACAAATGTAGCAACGGCTATTTATGAAAAGAAACCTAATGCTGTTCTTAATTATGCAAAAGTAGATGGTTTAACAGAAACAAATGGTAAACTTTCTGGAACTTTAACTACTCAGACTAATGAAAAATATATCATTCCTGTAACATTATCTTCTGATAAATTTGAAGAAAATAAGACAACTGTAAAAGTTACAGATCCTAATGGAACTACGAAAAGTTATAAATATAGTAATAATGCAGAAAATGGTATTGCTACGGTATCTACTTTAAAAACAATGAAGTTAGAGCTAGAGGCTATTAAAGAGTCTAAGATTACTGGTTCTAATGGTAAAGTATATACGATTGGATTAGATATTGATGGCGATAATGAAGAAGAAGAGGAATATACTGTAGATTATAGTAGAGTAAAAACTTTAGAAGAAATGATTAATATAGCTGCTAAAAATACACAGGCTTTAAAGAGCTTAACGGTTCAAAAAGATAATGTTGTAAAAGGTGGCATTGAAAAGTTTACACAACAGTATGATAAAGATAAAGAAGTATCTTTCTATCAGGATGATAAGAATCAAGAATATACTTTCCGTCTTAGAAAAGCTCTTCCAACCCATACAGGACCTATTTTCGTTAGTGTTAAAAATAAGGAAGAAGGTTATACTTGTTCTAATAACACTTGCAGCCCTGTCTTAAATGATTGGATGTTTGCTAACTTCTTTACAACGGTAAGAATGGGATCTCATGAAATTTCTCTTTTACAAGATGTCATGAGAGAGACGAAAGAAGACTCTATTGATGCTATTGATATGGTTGAGGCAGTAAAAGGTGAAGATCATACTTATACGGTAACGTTAAACAAAGAAAGATTAGTTTCTTGGTTAAATAGTAATTATGTTGATGGCACTAAAGTAGATGCGAATTCTTTTGATGAAGAAAGTGATACGGTAAAAGTAAAAGTTGTTCTTACAGAGGATAATAAATATATTAAGAGTATGCAGACTATAGATAGTTTTACAATTACTTCAGGTTCTCATAAATATAGAGATAATAAAGTAAATGTGACTTTCTCAGGTTGGGGAACAACAGAGGTTCAAGATCCACTAACATTCTTAGCAAAAGAAGAAGGAACTGTTACAGAGGAGACTTTAAAAGCATTCTATGAAGCTTGTAAAGCATGGCATAAGTATTCTACCGGTTCTGAAATTTATGAAGGTTAAAAATAGTTTTCTTCTTTTAAAGGAAATAAAGGTCAAAGAGAATTTTTGACCTTTTTCTTTTGCTTTTTGAAAAACCATGTATTGGAATTTTTGGGAATTTATGGTAACATTATAATAGTGTTATAGGATAGGAGAGTGTCTATGCAACAAGCAAATGAAAAAAATGGTCAAGCTGGGTTAATTTTATTATTAATTTTAATGATTGTCTTTGGTATTTATCAAATCTTTATTGTTCCTATTTTAAATAAAGAAGATGATAAAGAGTCAAATTCCAATGAACATGTTGAGACAGAAGAGGAGAAAATTAATCGTTTAGGAAATACTTTTTATAATGTTTTTGCTCTTGATTATGAGGATGAGAGTATTTTAACGGCAGAGGATAAAAATTATTTATCAGAACGGTTATCTTTATATAGAATGTCTGATGCAGTAAAACTTTATCTAGGATTTAAAAACCTTGATCCAAAATATGTTACAACGGATAATGGTTATAGTATCAAAGATGCCGTTAAAAATTCAAATGGAAACTATTATTATAGTGGGAAATATATTATGGTAGGGGCTTTAGAAGATTCTTATAAAGCAATTTTCGGAGATGTTCCTATTAATCATGGAACCATTACTTTGACAAATAAACGTTATGTATATAATGAGGCAACTAATCGTTATGAGATTTGGGGAGTAAAGAAGGAAACTGAGAGTCAGGTTAAAAAGATTACTTATAAAGAGATTTCTAATAGTGCGGATGAGTTATATATTACAGAATATGTTGCTTATACGGATTATACGAATCCAGAAAATTTGGTAACGAGAACCAATCATAATGATGCTCTAGAAGTTGTTATTACGGATGAGAATGTTAAAGATTATTTGCGTTATATGGATAAGTATCGCTATATCTTTAAAAAACAAGAAGATGGTAATTATTCTTTTGAAGCAGTTGAGTACGTCATAGATTAGAAGATTATTTTATTAAAATTAAAAAAAGGTAAGAAAAAAAGAACGAAAAGATAAAAAGTGTTAATGCTTTTTAAAAGAATCGTTCTTTTTTTTGATGAGAAAAGGAAAAATGGATATTTTTCTTTTCTTTTTTTCTCTGTTATGATGGCTATCAAGGGGGGATAAATTAGATACTCTAAATGGTAATTATGATGATTGATTGGACTGTTAATTTTATAAAGTACATAAGGAAGTTCAATAGGAAATTGAAATGTTCGGTACAAAATGACATAGTTGATAAAGAATAATTTGGCAGATGTGTCTGCCAAATTGTACGAGGAATTAAATATAGCAGAAATGAAATGCAGAATATGCACTAAAGAATATTTATCACCTAAAATTTTAAAATAAATACCAACCTAAATTTACATATTGAGTTAGAAAAAAAACTTTGTCATTTGGGGAGAAAGTGGGAAGAATGAGATGAAAATCTATTTGAGAATAAGATTATTATCATATATAATCAATCTACAAATGTCTGAAAAGGTATTATAATAAAATTTTTTTGTGTTATAATATTAATCATTCTATTTTATAATAATATTATATAAAAGAAGAAAAAAGAAGAAAATTCGTGTTATAATGTAATTAATAATAGGGAGGCTTATTTATGGGTAAATATAAGAAGAATTTTATTGCTAATTTTATTATTAGATTTGATTTTGAAAAATTTAACGAAATAGATGTTAAAAAAATTGTCGAAAATTATGAAAAGGATTTTCCAATTATTGAAAACAAAAATACACAAGAACATCAGATTATAATGGAAGATTCCTCTGATAATAAGATTGGAGCTCCTAAACTTGAACTAACTAATTTAGTTCATGAAATTAGTATGATGAATTCGAATCAAGATGAAAGAATAAAAATAAGTAGTAAATTTTTTTCGTATGAATCTACAAACTATAAAACTTTTGATAATGTAAAAAAATTAATTTGTCCAATGCTAGATTACCTAGAATCATCCTATCAAATAAAAAGATATAAACGCTTTGGTATTAGATATATCAATTTAATTAATCTACCATGTACAAATAAAAAGAATTTGTTTGATTGGAATAATTTTATAAATGAAAAATTGTTGAGTACTAGAGATTTATTTTCTGATAACGAACTTTTGCAATTCATACAAATACATAATATTAAATCTTCATTTAATGAAGATATTATATATACAATACAATCTGGAATTCCGAACCAAAATTTTCCTGCTTCTTTAATGGAAAAAACTTTTTTGATTGATATTGATGGTTACTCTAAGGTATTAATGGAAAAAGAAGAGATTGTATCATTATTTGATGAAATACATAAAGAAGAAAACTTTATTTTTGAATCATGTATAAAAGAAGACTTAAGGAGTTTAATGAATGAGTAATTATGGCTACACTCCTCCTAATGATCCTATGATTAAGATTGATATTCAAACATCTATAACTAATGATTCAAATAACAAGTTTAAGAAATATAAAAATTATTCATCAGAGCAATCAACGGATACAAGTTATCATAAATCAAAAAATAGGAGTACAAAAACTATAAAAGTTACCAATTGGAGTATAAAACTAAAATGAAAAGTTTAAAAAAATTTATAAAACAACCTACTAAAGAATTTAGAGTCGACCAAGGTGATATCTATTCTGGAATATCCTTTTTTAGATGTATTGATGTATCTTCCGATAATTTAAGTATAAATAAATTAGACTTTGCTAATGTTTTGGTATTATCCCAAACTTGTGATTTATGTAGAGAAAGTGAAAAAGAAAATTCCATACTTTCTGTATTGGTTGTTCCACTTTTCCCCCTTGAGGAATTTCAAGCTGGGAAACATCTTGAAGCTCTTGGCATGAGTGTTAATCCCATTCCCAAAAAAATAATAGAAAGATATAGAAAAAAGGAACATATAAGATATAGAATAATAGATTTAGAGGAAGAAGAAAAAATAAAGTTTCACTTAGAAGATTCCTTTGTAATAGACTTTAGATATTTTTTCGCTGCTGATATCAATCAATTTTCGCGCGATAAATATAAAATTTCGTTAAATAATTTATTTAGAGAGGAAATTTCCCAATCTTTTTCGAATTACCTATCTAGAATTGGCTTGCCGGAAGTAAAAAAATAAAAATTAACGACAATATGAGATATACTGTTTTATACGGTTATCTAGTCATAAAAAATTTTAAACTTTTAGAAAGCATTGGAATATGTAGGAGGAGATATCGTCATGAAGGAATTTAGTGAGAATATCAAAAGAAGTAGTGAGGAATGGGACTTGATAGAAGCATATGATAAAGAATGGGCTATGAAAGATTGGGGAAGACAAGAAGGAAGAAGAGAAGGAATTAAAGAAGGCATCCAAGAAGGCAAGAAAGAAGGAATCAAAGAAGGAATGGAGAAAGGTAGACATAAGGAAAAGTTGAGTATTGCCAAAGGATTATTTAAAAAAGGAATTGATATTTCGATTATTGCGGATTGTACAGGTCTAACGGAAAAAGAAATTTTAGAATTAAAAGAAGGATAACTTCTTTTTTTCATGTTTTTTAAATTCATTCATACATTGTATTGGGAGGTATGTTATGAGTTTAAAGAAAATATTTTCAAATTATCGTTTTTCGATTATTCTTTTAGTAGCTATTTTTGCTGGAATGATTTCAGGTCTTATACTATCAGATAAATCAATCTCTTTTTTAACACCGTTTGGAACGGTATTTATGAATATGCTTTTTACGATTGTTGTGCCACTTGTCTTTTTTACGATTTCTAGTAGTATTGCATCGATGAGTAATCGTAGACGTTTAGGGAAAATATTTGGCTATATGTTATTAGTATTTGGAATCACTAGCCTACTTGCTTGTATTTTTATGTTAATAGGGGTATGGATTGTTGATCCGGTTGGGAAGGCATCGATTCCTCTAACAGAGGGAGTAAAAGAAAGTGTTGATTTAGCATCTAGTGTAGTAGATATGTTTACTGTTTCTGATTTTGAAGGATTACTTAATAAAAGTCATATGTTTCCTTTGATTATTTTTTCTATCTTATTTGGATTAAGTGTCAATTTAGTAGGGGAAGAAGCTGCTCCTTTAAAGAAAATGTTAGATGTGTGTTCTAAAGCATTTATGAAGTTTATTGGTCTTATCATGTATTATGCGCCAATTGGATTATTTGCTTATTTTGCTTCTTTAACGAATCAATATGGACCTACTTTAATTGGTAGTTATGCAAAAAGTATGATTTTTTATCTCGTGATGGCACTTCTTTATTATTTTATTTTCTATCCCCTTTATATTTCTTTTGTCAAAGGAAAAAAAGGAATTCGTCCTACTTTAAAGCATATGTTTTTACCAACCGTAACAGCATTAGGAACTTGTTCTTCTCTAGCTACTTTACCGGTTAATATTACAGCAAGTGAGAAGATTGGGGTAGCGAAAGATGTCGGAGAAGTTGCGCTACCGATTGGGGCTACCATGCATATGGAAGGTTCTAGTATGGCTTCTATTTTAAAAATTGCTTTTCTATTTAGTATTTTTGGAAAGAGTTTTACTAGTATAGATACGGTTTTAATTGCGATATTGATTTCTGTTTTAAGTGGAGTAGTGATGTCCGGTATCCCAGGTGGGGGATTAATCGGCGAATTATTAATTGTTACTCTTTATGATTTCCCACTTACGGCTTTTCCAATTATTGCTACGATTGGCTGGTTAATTGATGCTCCAGCAACAGCTTTAAATGCCGTTGGTGATATTCCAAGTACGATGATGATTTCAAAACTAGTCGACAAAACAGGTTAGTGTAGAATAAGTGTGGAGATTTTAAACTTAAAAATAAGTTTTATAATTAAAATCATTTTAATTCTAGAAGGG
>CANROB010000032.1 GCA_947632115.1 uncultured Bacilli bacterium | reverse complement strand
AAAGAATTCCACTTAAAGAAGAAATTTGGACAAAATTTTATTGTGGATGAGAATATTATTAATAATATTATAGAGAAATCTAAAATTGATAAAAATACTTTAGTGATAGAAATAGGCCCAGGAGCAGGATCCTTAACTTATAAACTATCTAAAGTAGCTAAACAAGTTTTATGTTATGAAATTGATACAACTTTAGAAGAAGTATTAAAAGAAAATTTAAAAGATTCCACGAATGTAGATATTTTGTTTCAAGATTTTTTAAAAGCGAATGTTTCACAAGATTTAAAAAAGTATTCTTACGAAAAAGTTTACGTGATTGCAAATCTTCCTTATTATATTACGACCCCAATTATCATGAAAATTATTGAAGATCAACTGCCGGTTGATAAAATGGTTGTGATGGTTCAAAAAGAAGTAGGAAATCGATTTCAGGCTATCCCTGGAACGAAAGATTATAATTCTTTAACGGTTTATTTAAATTGTTTTTATGAAATTCATAAATTGATGGATGTTAGTCGCAATGTATTTTTACCAAAACCTAAGGTAGATAGTATTATTGTAGAATTTAAAAAGAAAGAAGAAAAACTTCCTTTCGAAAATCCACAACTTTTCTTTCAACTGGTTCGTGATTCTTTTGGTCAAAAGAGAAAAACATTACGAAACAATTTAAAAAATTATCCATTAGAAAAAATAGAAAATGTTTTAAAGAGGCATCAGATGGATTTAACTGTTAGAGCAGAAGCGTTATCTTTAGATATTTTTATAGAAATAGCAAAAGAAATAGGAGGCAATATATGAAAAAATTTAGTTTATTGTTAATTGCGTTATTGTTAGTAGTAGGGTGTGGAAAAAAAGAAGAGAAACCAGATCCTTCTAATTCTTCTAATTCCTCTTCCAACTCTTCTTCTAATCCCGCTATTAGAGATTCTTCTTTAGCAGAACTTTATGTTCAAAGTTTAATTGATAGTGCGGAACAATTATGGGTATTAGGAGAAGCCAATAGTTGTATAGAGGCAAATACTTTATCCACGAAAGAAGCTACTGGTGGTATGATTTGTATGGAAAATTCAATGTTAATTGCTAAAAGTGTAAGTTATGGAGGATTTATTTGCAGTGGTCAAAAAAATACTCTAAGTTGTGTGGAGACAAAATGATTAATAAGAAGTGGGATGTTGTTTTAGCGCCAGAAATGAAGAAAGATTATTTTCGGAAACTAGGTATTTTTGTCAAACAAGAATATCGGACGAAAACGATTTTTCCACCTTATCAAAATATTTTTGACGCTCTTCGTTTTACAGATTATGATGAAGTAAAAGTAGTTATCCTAGGACAAGACCCTTATCATGGATTAGGAGAAGCACATGGGTTATCTTTTTCTGTGCGTTCAGGAGTTGCAAAACCTCCTTCTTTACAGAACATTTTAAAAGAATTAGAAAATGACCTAGGTATAAAAAGAACAGAAAGTGATTTAACGGATTGGGCTAAACAAGGAGTTCTTTTATTAAATTCCATTATGACAGTTGAAAAAGATAAACCACTATCTCATAAGGATAAGGGATGGGAACTTTTTACAGATGCTATTATTCGCTCTTTAAACGAAAGAGAAAAACCTGTCATTTTTGTATTATGGGGGAGTTATGCCCGTAGTAAAAAAGAGCTAATTACGAATAAAAGGCATCCTATTATTGAATCAGTTCATCCTTCTCCATTATCTGCTAGTCGGGGATTTTTTGGAAGCAAACCGTTTAGTAAAATCAATGCTTATTTAGAAAAAAATGAGATGGGAAAAATCAATTGGTAAGTCTTTTTTAAAGGCTTATTTTCATTGACTTTCGAATACTTCTATGATATTATGAACATAGTAAAAATGGGTGATGGCTAATGGGAAAAAATTTAGTTTATGGTATTTTATTTATCTTAATAACAGCAGCCGGTGGATTATGGTTTACCATTTATTATCAAGAAACGTATTTAAAAATTAATACCGATTTAGTAACAATTGATGTAGATAATGATTACTGGACTTCAAAAGATGTTCAAGTAACTATCAATTATAGAAATCCGGATATTCCAATTGAAGGGTATTCTGTTGATGGCGGGGAAACTTGGCAGGAAAGTAATACTTTTTCTATATCTGAAAACAAAACACTAGAGATTGTATTAAAAACAAAAACAGGAAGAAAATCAGATGTAATTCATTATCGCATTGATAATATTGATAAGAATGCTCCTGAGATTCTTTATGAACCAATCATTTATGTGGCAAAGGGTGCAGACTTTAGTTATAAAAATAGATATAGTGTCGTTGATTTAGAATCTGGGATTAAGGGAAATATTAAGGTGGAACCAGAAGCAATTGATACTAGTACCTATAACACTTTTGAAATTCTAATTTATGCTCAAGATCGCGCACTTAACGAAGTAACGAAAAAGATGGTCGTAGAAGTAGTTGATCCTAGTGATCCTATTTTAGAGAAAGATCCTGTTGTAGAAGATGTACCAGTTACCGGTTTAACCTTAAGTGATACCACTATCAGTTTAGTAAAGGGAACCTCAAAGCAAGTTACTGCTAGAGTAAAACCAAGCAATGCGACGAATAAGGCGATATCATGGCGAAGCGCTAATGAAAATGTGGCGAAGGTTGATCAAAAAGGAAATATTACAGGACTACAAGAAGGGACAACAACTGTTACCGCTTCTACGGTTGATGGTAGTAAATCTTCTGATATCCGTGTTATTGTAACAGGTGAAAGAGTAGAAATTACAGAAATTACCCTTGATAGAACGATGGATACATTTACAACAGATGATGCCGATATTGTTTTAACACCAACTATCAAACCAAATAATGCTACGAATACGACGATAAAGTGGAACAGTACCAATACCTCTGTAGCCATTGTAGTAAATGGTGTTGTTCAGATTCGTGGAGAGGGAACCACTAAGATAACGGCTACTACTTCTAATGGAAAAGTGGCAACTTATACTTTAACGATTGTCGATAGTTATATATTCCAAGAAAAAGAAGTTTTACTCTCAACAGGAGAATTGATGGGATATACAATTAAAATTTATAAAAATGGTGTGGATATCACATCTGAAGTAACGGCAATTACTTCTCCATTTACCGCCAGAAATGAAGGTAAAGGAAAAGATGAAATTGAAATAACGCTTGAAAACCATGAACAGTTAGGAAGAAGTATTACATTTAATTATGGTTCAAAACGACATACTGCTTATAAATAAAGTAAGATTTTGTATCTTACTTTTTCTTGTATAAAAGGATTTTTTATATTACAATAACATTGGTGGTTTTATGGAGGAAGTTTTTCGATTTTTAAAAGAAAATCTAGATAGGGAAGAACGGTATCTTGTGGTAGGTGTTTCTGGGGGAGTAGACTCGATGGTACTGTTAAACCTTTTGTATGACTTTTTAAAAAATTCTTCCATTCAACTAGTATGTGCCCATGTCCATCATAATCTAAGAAAAGAAAGTGATGAAGAACAAAGATTTGTTAGAAATTATTGTGAAGAGAAGAAAATCCTTTTTGAAACGACCAAATTTCAATATGAAGAAAAATTTACAGAAAAAATTGGAAGGGAGAAAAGGTATTGTTTTTTTGAAACTATTTTAAAAAAATATCATTCTCATTCTCTTTTCCTTGCTCATCATGGAGATGACCTTATTGAAACTGTTTTAATGAAAATAGGAAGGGGATCTACTCTAAGAGGCGCAAGTGGTATTTCTCTAAAGAGTAAACGCAATGGCTATACCATTTATCGCCCACTTCTTTTCCTAGATAAAAAAACGATTTATGAATATGCTAAAAAAAGAGGAATTCCTTATCAAGAAGATATTAGTAATCAAGATGAACACTATACTAGGAATCGGTATCGGTTAAATGTTCTTCCTTTTTTAAAGGAGGAAAACCCTAATATCCACAAAAAATATCTAGAATACAATAATCAATTACAAGAACTATTACAATATGTAGAAAAAGATATTGAAATGAGTTATAATAAAATTGTTGTAGATAAGAAATTTGATTGGCAGATTTGGAAAGAATTCGATCCTTTTTTACAAAAAGAAGTATTACGAAGATATTTGGCAGTTATTTATAGGGAGAAGCTAGATAATCTTACGAATAAGCACCTCCAATTACTATTCTCTTTTCTCTTATATTCTAAAAAGAATCAATATATTGATTTACCTTATTTTCGATGGAAAAAAAGGGATACCTATTTAGAAATAGTGGAATCAAAAGAAGTAGTAAATTATGAATTCGTTTTGGAAAAGGTAGTAAATCTTCCGAATCAGCATACAATAGAAGTATTAGAAAACGCTATAGAAAACAGTAACAATATCACTTATTTAAATAGTCAGGAACTAGTTCTTCCCCTTCGTGTAAGAAATTTTAAAAAGGGAGATAAAATGACTATCAAAAATATGCAAGGGCATAAAAAAGTAGGCGATATTTTTACCGATGAAAAGGTTTTATGGGAAGACCGTCAAAACTGGCCTGTAGTCGTTGATCAAACGGGAACCATTCTTTGGCTTCCGGGCTTAAAAAAAACGCAATTTGATAGAAAAAAAGATGGAAATTATGATATAATACTAAAGTACTATTAAAGAAGGGAGTTTTTTATGAATAAAAGAACAGTTAAAAAGAATGCGTATTCCTATTTATTTTTATTCATTGTTATATTAGCCACAGTTTGGTTTATTAATGGATTAAACACTAAGGTTAATACATTATCTTATAGTGAATTTATTCAGGCAATGGAAAGTGGAAAGTTAGAAGAAGTAACGATTACACCAAACAATAATGCCGGTGTTTATGAATTAACAGGAACCATGGAAGGCTATGCAAAAGATGAGACTTTCTATGCGAAAGCACCACTTACGGATGCTACGATGAAAGAACTTTATGCAGGACGAGAAGAATATTCTTATGACATTGTAACAGATAAAGATCCACAATCTAGTATTTTTCTTGCTCTCCTTGTAAATGTTTTACCACTCGTATTACTTGTTGCTATTGGTATTTATTTCATTTCTAAACAAATGGGAAGTGCCAATAAATCAATGGATTTTGGTAAAAGTAGAGCTCGTCTTAGTGATGATAGAAAGAAAGTTACTTTTGAAGATGTTGCTGGCCTAACAGAAGAAAAAGAAGAAGTTGAGGAATTAATTGAGTTTTTAAAAGAACCAAAGAAATTCCAAAAAATGGGAGCTAGAATTCCAAAAGGAGTTTTATTAGTTGGTCCTCCAGGAACCGGAAAAACATTACTTGCTCGTGCTGTTGCTGGAGAAGCTAATGTTCCATTTTACTACATTAGTGGTTCTGACTTCGTAGAATTATTTGTCGGAGTAGGAGCTTCTCGTGTAAGAGATATGTTTAAACAAGCAAAACATAACGCACCATGTCTTATCTTCATTGATGAGATTGATGCGGTAGGTCGTCAAAGAGGAGCTGGTTTAGGAGGAGGTCATGATGAACGTGAGCAAACTCTAAACCAATTACTTACAGAAATGGATGGCTTTGGTGAGAATGAGGGAATTATTGTTATTGCCGCTACCAATAGACCAGATGTTCTAGATCCTGCCCTATTACGTCCAGGACGTTTTGATAGACAGGTAACTGTTAACTTACCAGATGTTCGTGGTAGGGAAGAAATTTTACAAGTTCATGCGAAAGGAAAAACTTTTGCTAAGGGTGTAAAACTAGAAAATATTGCCAAAAGAACAGTTGGATTTAGTGGAGCTGATCTTGAGAACTTATTAAATGAAGCAGCCCTTCTAACGGTTCGTCGCAATAAACCTGCTATTACCATGGCTGAGATTGATGAAGCACATGACCGTGTTTTAATGGGACCTGCTAAAGTTACTAAGAAATATACAGAAAAAGAAAAGAAGATTGTTGCTTATCATGAAGCAGGTCATGCCGTTGTTGGTATTAAATTAGAAGGTGCCAATGAGGTCCAAAAAATTACCATTATTCCACGTGGAACGGCTGGTGGATATAACCTAATGTTACCAAAAGAAGAAACTTTCTTAGAGACGAAAAATGAGTTACTTGATACCATTAGTGGTTTGTTAGGTGGACGTGTTGCTGAAGAGATTGTCTTTAATGAGGTAACAACTGGTGCTCATAATGATTTTGAAAAAGCAACGAAGATTGCTCGGGCTATGGTTACAGAATATGGTATGAGTGATTTAGGGCCTGTTCAATTTGAACAAAGAGAAGATAGTGTCTTTTTGGGAAGAGACTATAACAAGAGTAGAAACTTCTCTAGTCAAGTAGCTTTTGAAATTGACCAAGAACAAAGAAAGATTATTAATGAATGCTACGAAAAGACGAAAAAAATTATTGCTGGCAATCGTGACTTACTAGACTTAATAGCCAATGCTTTATTAGAATATGAGACTATTACGAAAGAACAAATCGAATATCTAGTTGCTCATGGACATATGCCAAATGAAGATGCTGATGCTAATCCAGAAGATTTTCCAAAATCTACTTTAAGTGATTTAACAACGGAAGAGTTACGGGAAATTGCTAAAAATAGACATGTTCGTGGATATACGAAAATGGATCATGATGAATTAGTAGATGAGTTAAATAAAAAAGAAGAGAATGATGATTAATCTCTTCTTTTTTGATAAATTAGATTTTTAAAGAGAAAAGGAATTCTTGAACCTTTGGTAGAATCTAAAGAGAGGGAATCTTTTAAGGAAAGGGGAATATATATTTTTTCATATCCCTCTTTTTTTAATTGATTTTGAACAATGACCCATAAAATATTCTTTCTTTTATTTTCTAATAGTGTGGAATAATTTTCTTGAAAAAGAATAGTTGCTTCTTTTTCGCTTAGAAAAGAAATCCCAATACTTTCAAGAAGAAGGTAATCTCCTAATTCTCTTCTAATTTCTTCCATTAAATTTTTTTCTTCTAAACTTAATGGATTCGTTAGATAGGTTAGTATGTCTAACTCAATAATATATAATTTTTGTGCTTTTCCTCTTACATTCCCGTGTTCTTGTTCCCACGCCTTCATTTCTTCAGTACTTGTTAATTCTTGAATTTTAAAATAAGAAGGATAAGTAATTTCTTGTTCTTTTTTTAAAGGAATATAGAAATTCTCTTCTTTCTGATAATGGAAATTAGAAATATCATTTTCCTTTGTTTCCCCTAATTTAATTTTAAATACTTGCTTTTTTCTAGCAAATAGAACTAAATTCTTTTTGATAAAAGATTCTAGTTTTTTATTTGGTTGCATGGTTTCAATGCCATATGGAATATAGAAATATGTTTCTTCCTCTTTTTTTAGAAAAATTAATAGGCAGGCAACTAGTTTTTCTTTCATAAAAATTCCAATATAAAAAGCAGGTTTTTCTTTTTTCATCGATAAAGTACGGTGTGTATAATTTTTATATTCTTTTTGATTGATTTCTACAAACTGATACATATTTAAAATCCCCCTCATTTCAGTATACACAAAAGAAAGAGAAAAAGAAAGAAACTTGTTTTATTTTTTTATTAATAGTATAATTGTAACGACGAAAGGAGAATGGCATGAAAAAAGATAATTTTCTTCGCGGGGCTTTTGTTGCTACTTTGTGTATTATTATCACAAAAATATTAGGTGTCTTATATGTAATTCCTTTTTATTCCATTATTGGGTCTAAGGGAAGTGTCATTTATGGTGCGGCTTATAATGTTTATGCCATTTTCTTAAATTTATCAACAATTGGATTACCACTTGCTATTAGTAAAATGGTAAGTGAGTATCATACGTTAGGATATGAATATACTAAACAAAAAGTCTACCGCTTAGCAGGTAGAGTAATGGTTTTTACTTCTATTGTGATGAGTTTGGCCCTTCTTTTATTTGCGCCATTATTAGCTAGATATATTATTAATTTTTATGATTACACAGAGATTGCAAGAGCAGTAGGAGCAGATTTATTGGCCATTACTAATTTGATGAGTGGTGCGTATTTGATAAAAGAGATTACCCTTGTCATTCGTGTATCTGCCTCTGCTATTCTTTTTGTAACCTTGATTAGTATGATTCGTGGGTATCTACAAGGAATGAAATATATTCAGGCTTCTTCTGTTTCTCAAGTATTAGAGCAATTTGTACGTGTTGTAGTGATTCTATTAGGATCTTATCTTTGTATGAAAGTATTCTATACTTCTTTAGGTTTTGCTGTTAGTATTGCAGTTTTAGGAGCAACACTAGGAGCTATTGCAGCTCTTTTATATCTTTCTATAAAGAAACATTCTTTACATGAAAAGGCAGTACCACCAACGAAAGAAGAAGAAAAAATTACAACAAAGTATCTTTGTAAAAAAATTGTTTCCTATACCTTACCCCTTATCGTTATGGAACTAGTAGGAACTTCTTTTCAATTAGTAGATATGTTTACAGTTGTTACGACACTTACAAATGTAGCTTCCTATACTTTACTAGATGCTTCTGTTATTATGAATATTTTAACTACCTTGGGACCTAAATTAAATGTTATTATTGTTGCTATTGCAAATGGAATGGTAACGAGCTTATTGCCAAGTTTAACTTCTGATTATGTGAAAGGTAATATTGAAGAGGTAAAGAAAAAGATTAATAAATCTTTAAAGATTATTCTATATATTACGCTTCCTATGGCTGTAGGTTTATCTTTCTTAGCTGAACCAGTTTGGAATGTTTTCTATGGAAATTCTTTCTATGGACCAAAGGTATTTGTGGTTAGTATTTTTACAGCCGTATTTGCGAGTGTTTATACCAATGCGATTGTTATGGTTCAATCTCTAAGTAGATATAAAACGATGTATATTGCTTTGCTATCCGGATTTTTCTTTAATGCTTGTATGAATATTCCTTTTATGATTTTATTTCATAAATTAGGGCTTACGATTTATCACGGAAATTTATTTGCTACTATGTTGGGTTATAGTGTTACTATCGTAATCTGCTTAGTGGATATGAAAAGAACTTTAAAAATTTCTTACCGTGATACTATCAAGCATTTCTTCATGATGATAATAGCTTGTATGATTATGGTTTTAATTCTAACGGGATGTAGCTACCTTATTCCTCTAACAGGACATAGTAGAATGATGAGTCTTTTAATTGTATTCCTTTATGCTTTGATAGGTGCTATTATCTATTTTGGTTTTACCTATTTTACGAAGACTTTGGATGCAGCAATTGGAAAAGAAGCCATTAGGGAAGTATTCCATAAAAAAAATAATAGGGAATAAACTCTATTGTTTTTTTATGCTATAATAAAGTAGGTGATTGATATGGCAAAACTTTATGTAATTACGGGTCCTGCGGGTGTTGGAAAAAGCACGATTTCTCAAAAACTTGCTGAATCAAAAAAGAAATCCGTAGTAATAGAGGGTGATACCATTTATAACCAGGTTGTTGGTGGCTATGTTTCTGCTTGGAAAGAAGGGAACCACTTATCTACCTTTTTCGAAGTTTGTTTCGCCACTATCCGTATTTATTTGGAAAATGGTTATGATGTTATCTTTAACTATATCTTGAAACAAGAAGATATGAAAAAAATTCAAAGCACATTTTCTCAGTATGAAAAGGCATTTATCGTATTATTAGCTAATGAGGATATTCTTTTAAAACGAGATCAGATTCGTCCCGAGGATTGTCAAATGAAAGAACGCTGTCTTATCTTATTAAAAGAGTTTCAAGAGGAACCCTTTTTAAAACAATACCTATTAGATACGAGTCTTCTTACTTTGGAAGAGGAAGTTACCGCATTAGAAGATAACCGTTTTTTATTCTAAATGTGTACTTATGAAAAAAAGAAATAAAATAAAAATAGGAGGAATAAAATGAAAATTGGAATTGCTACTGATCATCGTGGCGTAAAGATAAAACAAGAATTGACAAAATATTTAGAAGAGATAGGATATACTGTGATTAATTATGGAACAGATAGTGAAGAACCGGTAGATTACCCTCTTTATGCTTTTAAAGTAGGAGAAGCGGTTAGTAAGAAAGATGTGGATTTTGGGGTTCTTATTTGCGGTAGTGGAATTGGTATGAGTATTGCCTGTAACAAAGTAAAAGGCGTACGTTGCGCTAAAGTAAATGATATTTGGGAAGCAGAAGTTACAAGACAAGATAATGATGCCAATGTAATTGCGCTTGGTTCTAGAACGCCTATTTCAGAAATGGAAAAAATATTAAAAGTCTTTTTGGAAACTCCTTGTTCTATGGAAGAAAGACATGTTCGAAGAAGAAACGAGGTAGATACTTACCATGACTAAACTTGCTCTTTATATCGTGACTCTTCCTTTGTCGATTTGGGCTTTGGAATCTCTTCGTATCGAAAGCCTTTTTAAAAAAGGGAGAGTAGTACAAATTAAAATTGTTTATTTATTGTTTAGTTTTGCGATTTCTTATTTGGTAACAAATTTTTTATATGATTTTACTTATTTGACGCAAACCCTATAGTAGTAATTTTAAAGGAGGCAATCCGTGAAAAAAATACTACTTTTTTCTTTTTTGTTTTTGGTCATACCGACTATTATTATTTTCTTCTTTTTTCGCGAACAAGAATATCAGTTTACTTTCTCTAAAAACACAATGGTTCGGATTAAAAGAAGTGATACAGGAGTGATTGAAAGAGTTCCTTTAGAGGAATATATTGCAGGTGTTTTAGCTGGAGAAATGCCAGTTAGTTTTCATGAAGAAGCTCTAAAGGCACAAGCAGTAGCTTCTAGAAGTTATGTAATGTTTCAGATGATTAAAAACCAGAAAAAAGACTATGATGTTGTGGATACTGTTTTAAATCAAGTTTATCTAGATAGTGATACGCTAAAAAAGAAATGGAAAGATCATTATGAACAGTATTATCAAAAAGTGGTCAATGCCGTAAAAGATACGGCTTATCAATATCTAGTGTATGGGGAAGATATTGCAGAGGCACTTTTCTTTTCCACAAGTACGGGATATACAGAAAATAGTGAAGAGGTATTTAAAAATAAAGTTCCGTATTTAAGAAGCGTAAAAAGTTCTTGGGATAAAATATCTCCGGCCTTTGAAGAAGTAGATATGTACTCTAAAAAAGAATTTTTAGATGCTTTGAAATTGCCGTATGTTAATGATATCACGGTTTCTATTCTTTCTAAAACAAGTGCAGGAAGAATTAATTCCCTTAAAATTAATGGTGTAACCTTTTCGGGACAAGAAGTGGTTTCTTTACTTCATTTACGTTCTAGAGCTTTTACAATTGTACCGCAAGGAGATAATGTAACTATTGATACAAAAGGTTATGGACATGGTGTTGGAATGAGCCAATATGGTGCAGAAGGAATGGCACAAGAAGGATATCATTATGATGAAATTTTAAAGCATTATTACACAAATATTGAAATAAAAAAAATAAAAACGTAGTATAAAAAAAGCATTTTTGGAAACACTCTTAATAGAGGTGAAAAAAATGAAAAAATATTTTACAAAACCAGTCGTATATTCTTTATATGGTACTTGTGTATTTCTTTTAATGATAGGGTTAGTTGTTTTAGCAAAAAATGAAAAAGTAGCTACATTAAAAGGGCCTAATCATGCTTATGATGTTTTAAATCAAGTGAGTCTTCCAGTATCAAAAGAGACCGATGTCATTATTGGAAGACCCTATTTAGAAAGTGCTGTGAAAGTAGTTCAAGATTTTTATGATTATCAAGCTGGTGAAGAAGATCAACAAAAATCCATTATTTATTATGAAGATACCTATATTCAAAATACAGGTGTTAGTTACGCTTTAGATGGGGAGACTTTTAACGCTCTTGCCGTATTAGACGGGGAAGTAGTAGAGGTAAAAGAAGATCCACTTCTTGGTAATAGTGTTACCATTAAACATTCTTCTAGTGTAAAAACCGTTTATCAGAGTATCACCGATATCGAAGTAAAAGAAGGAGATACCGTTACAAAAGGTATGATTATTGGAAAATCTGGAACTTCTAATATCAGTTCAGATTTAGGTGTTCATTTATATTTTGAATTAATCATTGATAATATTTCTGTAAACCCAGAAGAGTATTATAATAAAACATTATAATACTCTTTTTTTTACATATACTGAAGTAGAGAGTAAGGTGACAAATGAATTCTAAGATTCAAAAAAGAGTATTAGAAGAAGCAAAGTATATGTTAAAAACCAAAGATACTGTAAGGGCAATTTCGCAATTTTTTCATGTATCCAAAAGTACTGTTCATAAGGATTTACATGAACGACTAGTAGATGTCGATAAAAATTTGTATTTACAAATTGAAGAAATTTTAAAATATCATACCAATATTAGACATATTAGAGGAGGAGAATCAACCCGTAAAAAATATGAAAAATTGGATACAAACGAATAGAGTTATGTTATAATAAAAACTATTGTGGGTGGTTCAATGTTTAAAAAAGTTATTGGTGTTGACCTTGGAACATCAAATATATCCATATATAAAAAGAAAAAAGGTATCCTTTTACGAGAACCAAGCATTGTGGCAATTGACCGTGTAACAAAAGAAGCTGTGGCATTTGAAAAAGATGCTAAAGACATGTTTGGGAAAGCTCCTACAACAGTTGAAATTGTTCACCCCATTCGTAGAGGTGTTGTTGCTGATTTTGATATTACAGATCAATTCATTAATTATCTTTTAAAAAAAGCAAAAGTAAAAAGTTATATCATGAAGCCAACCATTATTTTATCCGTTCCTTTTGATATTACCAAAGTTGAAGAAGATGCTTTCCGTGAGATTGGGGAAAGAATGGGATCACGGGAAGTTTATTTGGTTGAATCTGTTATTGCGGCTGCTCTAGGAGCGGGGTTAGATATTAATCGTTCTACTGCTTCCATGATTATAGATATGGGTGGCGGAAAAACAGATATTGCTATTCTTTCTTTAGGAAAGATTATTAAAGGTGCTAAAACAGACATTGCAGGAGAATTATTCGATAAAAGAATCATTTCTTATATGAAACAGAAATATAAACTTTTAATAGGCGATAAAACATCTGAAAAAATTAAAATGGAAGGTTCTTCTTTAGTAGAATGTGATAAAGAAGTAGAGGTAAGAGGAATGGATTTAATTACCAATTTACCGCATACAGTAACGGTTACTTCTCAAGATTTAAAAGAGGCTATCCAAGAAGATCTTTATACATTAATCGATATCATCAAGGAAGTATTAGAAGATATTCATCCAGAAGTTGCTTCTGATATTATGAAGGGTGGAATTGTTTTAACCGGTGGGAGTGCTGCTCTTGTGGGATTAAAAGAAGTTCTTTCTTATGAACTTGGGATACCGGTTTCTCTTGCTAAGCAAAATGAAACGGCTACCATTGAGGGAGTAGGAATTCTTTTAGAAAACCTTTCTTATTTAAAAAAATAGTAAAAAAATATGGAATTATCTTTCCATATTTTTCTTTTGTTTACCGTATTTTTCTTCATAGTATTCTTTTAATTCTTTAAAACGGGTATAGTGAACAATTTCTCTTTGACGTAAGAAAGAAAGTGGACCTAATAAATCAGGGTCTTTAGTCACATTAATTAAATTTTCATAAGTAACTCTTGCTCTTTGTTCCGCAGCCATATCACTTAATAAATCTGCTAAATAGTCTCCTGTTGCTTCAATATAGGCAGAAGTAAAAGGAACTCCTTCTACGTCCATTGGGAATAAGGCATGGTCATATTCTACATAATGTGGCGTTAAACCAGCTGCTTCTAATTCTTCTACAGAAGCACCTTGAATTAATTGATCTACCATAGCAGCAATCATCTCAACATGGGCCATCTCTTCTGTTCCAATATCGGTAAGAAGCGCCTTGCCACGTTCATCTGGCATTGTAAATCTTTGATTTAAATAACGCATAGCTGCTGCCCATTCGCCGTTAGGGCCTCCGTATTGCGTAAGCAACAATTTAGCCATTTTTAAGTCTTTTCTTTGAACATTTACAGGATATTCTAATTTCTTAACATATTTAAACATACTATACCTCCCAAGGCCATGGATTATTATCCCAACTCCATGGAACCATATCTAGGCCTAATCCATTAGTAGTAAGTGGGCCATAACTTTCTTCATATTTTTTCATCAAATTTCTCTTTTCCTGTAAAAAAGAATTATATAGTTCAATCATTTTAGCATTTTCAGGATGAACATCTAGATATAAATTTAAATCAATTAAAGCAAAATCAAACATATCTAAATAGGTAAGTAATTCTGCTTGCTCATTCATAGGCTTTACATCATAGATTTTTCCATACTGATCATAAAGATTTGGAAACATATTTCCTCGTATAAATCCTTGATAAGGTTCATACAATTCCATCTGCTTATTGTACATTTAAAACACCTCACTATAGTGTATGAAAGAGTAAAAAAAGAGTTATTCCTTTTTTTCTTTTGGATATTCCTTTTTTTCTTTTGGATAACTCTTGCTTTTTTCGTCTTTTATGGTATAATTTAATATGTGTTTTACACATGGCGGATATGGTGAAGGGGTTAACACGGTGGATTGTGGTTCCATTATGCTAGGGTTCGAATCCCTATATCCGCCCCATATTGAATTTTACACACTTTTGTGTGAAAGGTAGGAAAAAGTCCATAACATTTTGTTATGAATTTTTTTTAGAAAAGATGCTATGAATTAAAGATATAAGTATGTTTGCAGGTAAAAATCAAAATAATGATTTGTTACATTACTATCACTAATTGTCTAAGGTATGATAAAATAATGTTAGATTTTTTAAGGAGTTGAGATAAATGGTTAGTTCTAGATTATCTTCTAAAGTAGAAATAAGAGATAAATCTTTAAATGGTAGAGGGATATTTGCCAAAGAAGATATAAAAAAAGATGAAATTGTCTTTATTAAAGGTGGGCATATTTTAACAAGAGATGAAATATTTTCTTCTGGAATCATTAATAGTTATTTTCCAATTAGTGATGAATATTTTTTAGGAGCTACTAATAAAGAGGAAGAAGAGGCTATAAAATTATATCAAAATCATTCTTGTAATCCAAATGTAGGATTACATGGAGAAATAACTTTTGTGGCCATGAGGGATATAAAGAAGGATGAAGAATTAACTGTAGATTATGCATTTATCGATAACGAGGATTATTCTTTTAAATGTACTTGTGGTTCCGATAATTGTAGAGGAATCATTACAGGATTTGACTGGAAAATGAAAGAAATACAAGATAAATATTATGAATATTTTGCTCAATATTTAAAAGATAAAATAGATAAAGAAAGAAAGTAAAAAAATGAAAAAAATTGTTATTTCTGGCAGTAGTAAATTGCAAGATAAAGTAGAATACTGGTTACATTATTTTAAAGCATTAAATTATGAAATACTTGATTACCCAAAATATATAGAACCAAATGAATATGAAAAGAAACTACCAATTATCTTTCAAGATTTTTATACTTCTTTAGAAAATACGGATGTTTATTTTCTTATGAATGAAGAAAAGAATGGAATTAAAGGATATATTGGAGCAAGTTCCATAGCAGAACTTACTTATGTTGTTATACTGAATCTAATTCATCATAAAAATATTGAAATATATATTTTAAATATGCCAAGTGAGGAAGTTTCATCATATGATGAAGTTAAATTTTGGTTAGATAGAGGATGGATTAAAATTTTTAGTAAGAAAGAATCATCATAAGGAATATAACAATATTTTGTTTGAAAAAAAAGAAGATAACCTAGGTTATCTTCAGACTGTTGACAAAAGAAATTTTGAAAACAGTCTTTTATTATTTATAAAAATTTAGTATAATGTATTTGTAAGG
>CANROB010000031.1 GCA_947632115.1 uncultured Bacilli bacterium | reverse complement strand
GTTAATGTTGCTAAAGAAAAACATTTATATTATTTTAAAGATGAAAACAATAATGTTTTAATTAAGAAAAAGGGAAATGTCAATTCTAATCCAGTAGCTTTACAAGCACATTTAGACATGGTATGCGTTAGGAGTGAAGATAGTGCTCATGATTTTAGAAATAATGGAATTGATGTAATTATTAATGGAGATAAAGTTACTGCTAAGGACACTTCTTTGGGTGCAGATCAAGGTGTTGGCTTAGCAATGATGTTAACTATTATGGAAGATAATAGTTTAAAACATCCTGATATAGAATTTCTTTTTACAACTGAAGAAGAAACTACATTTAATGGAGCAGTAACTTTTCCATATTCTAAAGTTGAAAGTAAAAGACTAATTAATCTTGATAACTCAAAAGATAGTAGTATATTTATAGGAGCAGATGGGGATATTTGTAATGAGTATATTTATACGGGAAAACTAATTAAAAATGATTTACCTAGCTATAAAGTATTAATGGATGAATTTCCTGGTGGAAATTCTGGGGAAGATGTTAATTTATCTGAAAGTAATGCTATTACTACCATGGCTAATTTATTAAAAGATAAAGATATATTTATAAAAAGTATAAATGGTGGCACTTCCGAAAATGATTTAGCTACCTATTGCGAAATTGTTATAAGTACAAACCTAAATGTAAATAATATTTTTAAAGAATTGAATGTTAAAATCGCTAAAGTTGATAACGAAGTTAGTTTTTCTAAAGAAGATACTCAAAATATATTAAAGGAAATATTAGATTTAAAATGTGGATATATTTCTAAAAATATGGCATCTGCTAATCTTGGATTAATTAGAACATCTGATAATAAAGTTAGCATTTATTATGTTTTTAGAAGTATGGACGAGAATGAACTTGAAATGATTAATAATGAAAGTAAAAATTTGAATAATAATTTTAATGTTAGTGAAGTTTATACGGACTCAATTTGGAAAGTAGATTATGAATCAAAGCTACTAAGACAATATAAAGAATTATATTTTAATGAATACTCTGAATATCCCTTAGAAGAAATATGGCATGGTGGTATTGAATGCTCTTCAATAAAGAAAAGAATAGATGGATTAGATGTAATTTCTATCGGAAGTACTATTAAAAAATATCATACAATAAATGAAGAAACATTTATAAGCTCGTGGGTCAAAACATTTAATTTATTGATAAAATTTCTTGAAGTTTTATAATAGTTAACGGAAATTTAAGACTGTGACAAATTATATATTTATGTTAAAATAAAAATGAAATACCATAATACTATTTGTTACCAGACCTAAAATTCCTTGAAATACCAATAATAATGATAATAGTATAAATAATATATGTACTAAATTATAAGGAACTTGTGTGTCAGGTAAGAAATACAAGAACTGTTATGGTAAATAGCCCATAAAATAAGGCATTTATTAATGAAAATAAATTTGGAAACAAAAAAAGATTTCATTCAAATATGAAGTCTTTTTTCTTGTTATAAAATTATTGTTCACAATTAAGTTCTTCTTTTTTTGCAATAGACATTACTTCTATTGTGTTTTTTCCATAATACCTGTCTAAGCCAATTATTTTAGCTTTTTCTAATGTATCCGCATATTTGGAAACTTCAACCTCATCTTTATTATAGCCAATATTACAAACAATTTGATGATCATTACATATATATTTATTCCAGTCGCAAGAATAATAAACCTGTCCGTTAGATGTTACACATGGATTTTCCTTTAACTCTTTCTCTGAAAAATAATATGAATAGTCTATGATTGAAGTATATTTGATTTCATTTACAATGCCATTAGTAAAATAAAAAACATATTTATTCATATTGTGGCCATTATTTTCGCTATTGCAAGTTATTGCCTTGATATCACTTTCTACGTCATCACTTTCCATATAACTTTTTTCAAAATAAAATGTATTTGTTTTTTTATCTTTTTTAAAAGTTGTAATAATGGTTGTAGCCTTATCTAAATAATCATCTACTGAAATAGTATATTCATCAATATTCTCAGAATTATATACTTTTCTATCTATTTTTTCTTGCATGTTTCTATCACTATAAATATCTATAATTTGATTGTTGTCATATGGATCGGATATATTTTTATAATAAATAACGTGTTCTTTAATAGTTATTATCTCATCTTTTATTACGGCTTCAAAAATTTTGCTTAATTCTAATTTAGGTTTGAAGGATAATCCTCCAATCCCTCCAAACTGCCCTATATACCTATTTGTATCTTTATCATAACGTATAAAATTAAAACCAGATCCGTCATCAAAGTGTGTATTTGGTAAAAGATAACTTTGATTCATGTCATAATCTACATTAATTTCCTGACCAAAATATTTTTTTAAATTGTCATCTAGCTTTTCTTTATCAACAGAATAGTAATTAATGCCATCTTCTTCTTCAAATTTAAAATCGCCATCATTTAATTCTGTAAGGGCGATTTCTGTAAGTTCTGAAGTTGTAAAACTATCTATTCCATTCATTCTGTTTTTACTATATGTATAGGGTTGAAGTTTTTGATAAATTTTGTAAAATCTCTCGTCATCTAATGGAATTTTTTGCGACATATTAGGCGAACTATTAGGTATGTTATGATACAATAAAATACATATTACAATAATAACTATAAAGACGATAACTAGTAACAAAGTTTTTTTCTTTTTCATACTAATCCTCCAAATTCATTATAGCACAATATTACTGTGCAATGTATCGATATCCCAGATGATATATTATCTAAATAGTAATATACTAACATAAATACTCAATTTGAATGAACTTGTGGAAGTGAGAAGGAAAACAAGAACTGCCATGTTAAATATCCAATAAAATATAAGAAGATAACTTAAATTGTTATATTTTTATATTAATATTAATAGACTAAAACTTTATACAATAATAAGCGTGTAAGATTATGAAGAACTTATTAAATGATACAGCAAAGAATGTAATGATTTAATTTCTTTATAGAGAATATGTAAAAAAATATAAATTTTTTCAAAAAAATACTAGACAAACGCTAATTTTATGATATAATGTTATGGGTCATAAGGAGAGTGGTTTTATGGTAAAGAACTGTGAAACTGCTTATCAACTAGATAAGAAAACAAAATGGACAATGCCAAAACAAAAACATCTATTGTTATCGCAAAGAAAGAAATATCTTCGCTTGATATTAGCAACCATGATGGGCACGATTTCTGTATACAGCTTAAAGATGAATTATCAGCCCAAAGAATCATTACCAGTTGTGATAGAAGAAGACTATGATAGTAGTGACCAACCTATTTTTGCACAAATAGGATCAGAAGATATTTATATTGTTAAAAATGTAGCTTCTATCATAGAAGAAGATGCTATTAACATTATTGACTTACGTGATAGCCAAGATGATGTCAAAATAGCTGCTTCCTATAAAATTCGTGATCCTGAAATACAGGCACAAATTATTGAATTAATATTAGAATATAATAGACAATATCCAAGTACTACTCCATGGGTAAGAAGTAAGGAATCATTGCAAAATGAATGGATGGTTCACAATCTTGCTTATCAAATGCATTTTCAAGTATCGAGTAGTCGCGATGTAGATTTTCGTAGCGATGAAGAAAAAGTTTATCGCTTTTTTAGATAGTTGTCGCTACTTTTATGAAAAGAATATAATCAAAAAAATAGAGATAGTTATTGCATATCTCTATTTTTTTAGGCGTCTTTGTAAGCGGAAATATTTGGGTTAGAAGCTAAATGATGTAAGCCTTTTTCTTTTAATTGATAAACTTTTCGTGGAGGGATTCCTAATTCTTTTCCTATTTCTTGAGCCGTACATTGATGTTTTCCTTCCTCATCAAACCACCGTAATAAAATTTCTTTTTCTAGTGTAGGAAGGGTATCTAAGGCTTGATAATAAGTCGTTAGAAAGTCATCAATTATTGCTTGTTCTTCCGTTGATAAAACTGTACGTTTAGAAAGTTTTCTTTCTTGATTACTTAATATAGTTAGAGCCTCTTCAGAAGTATATATGAGTGCAATATCTTTTTCTATTTCTAATAAATCATTTTCCTTCCAAGGCTTTTGATAACTACTCGCTTGATGGGCGGGTAGATTTTTACTAATTTGTTGATTGTATTGATAAACTTTAGCATTATGTTCGTCCATCATTTTTTTTACGATTTTGGTTCTTTCCTGTAAAACGTGAGCAATATATTCTTCTTCTGTTCCTACTTGTTTAAGAAAATTTTTTACAGTTTTTAAAGCCTCTAATTTAGAGACTGCTTTTTCGTCTTCTCCAATATCATAATAATTGTCTGAATCGGATAGGTGAAGAGTAAATTTTTCATCATCCTCTTCCGATTCTAATTGATCGATTAGTTCTTCTAATTGATCTACTAGGGCCTCATAATCTTCTACTAACATCTCTTTTTCTTCTTCTCTAGAACAATCATATTGACTCAAAAAATCAATTCCATATTGTTGGTAATAAGCTTCATAAAATGATAATGGCTTTTTATACTCAATCTCGTCTAAATAAACTGGTAAACGAGGATGGTGATATCGATAATATTTTTTATTAAATTCTTTTACATCGCGATTTATCCTTTTTAAAATATCATTTGTAGAAGGAAGAATGCCATCATTAGATATAGTCAAATCTTTTTCTAATTCTAAATAATACTTAATGCGATTTAATTTATAAATATATAAACACACATACTGTCTTAAAATAAAGAAATTCTTATCTTGTTCTTTCACATGATAGGCTATCGTGAGAAGATTAATAAGTTCTCTATCTTCATCGGAAATTAATTCATTTAACATGCCCATCCGCAAATAATGGGAAAAAGTATTCATGATTTTTTGGTAGGTAGCTTCATCCTCTTCTAAATCTTTTTTTCTACTAACTCTAGGATAAAGACTTTTTCCAAAGGATAATAGTTCTTGGTTAAATTCTATAATTTTTTGATTAAACCGACGGAGTTTTAATTTGGTGGGAATAGGATCCATGAGAAAGCGTTTATGAAATAAAAG
Organism: uncultured Bacilli bacterium; assembly: GCA_947632115.1. GTDB lineage: Bacteria > Bacillota_I > Bacilli_A > RF39 > UBA660 > UBA5578. The sequence continues at coordinate 10,831 of CANROB010000031.1, read as the reverse complement.
CCTTCCAATAGATAAATCCAAAGAGACGTTTCTATTCTTAGATACTACATGAGCATCTAAAAAATCTTTCAGTAATCTCATGTGTTCTAATTCCTTTTCTAGGGTAAGAGGTTTTGCTCTTTTTCTTTTTTTCTTCTTACTTCCTAAGTAAAAGGTCATATTCAATTGATTTTGGATACATTTGGTTGCATATGTTTTAAAAGCCGCTTCTCCTGATGGAACATAATAGTGAATAGCACTTAATAAGGCCATGGCTGCAACTTGATAGATATCATCATATTCTTCTGTATATTTCATTTCTACGTATTTTTTCCAAACAGGATATTTTAAAATGTGGATGGTTCCTAAAAAGATTTTTGCTTGTAATTCTTTACTTGGATAGTTTCTTTCCCGGCATTTCTTTTTTTGAGTTGAAATTTGCAGTTTAGCAAATTCGTCTTTCATCTGTTTTTTTAGTTTTTGCTCTTTTTCTTCTAATTGGGTTATTAAATCTTTTTTGTTTTCGGGAATATTTTCACTATCCAAAAGACAGGCAAGATAAGTCTCATCATATAATTCGTCTTTTTTCCGCTTAATAGCATTTAATTGTTGTTGATAGGAAAGTCCATCGATTTGTTCACTTTGATAGAGTTGAACAATTTCTTCCTGTGTTAAAGGAGTATATTCATGGATTTGGCTGTAGAATGTATTGTTATAATGTATTTTCATTCTTATCCTCCTAAATTGTTTTCTATTATAGCGGATTTGATATGGGAAAATCAAGACTTATTATATTTTTAATATCAGATTTAAAAAAAAGACAAATTGTCAAATAAAGTGATGCGGTTGAAATATTAAAAAAAGAAAAGACAAATTGTCTTTTCTTTTTCATTTTAGTTATATTTATAAAATAAAAAACTTTGTTTTTTATTTTGAAAAATCATTCTAATTTTTTTTATCAGTGGCTTTCTGATTATAGATATGACGACTGACAACAATACTATTTTTCTTTTGAAATTCGCGATTTAAATAATCATAATAGGTACCCGGTGTGATAATACCATTCATTTTTAATAGGTCGATACCGCTTTTTCCAATAATTAAGTCCGCTAGTCTACAACAATTGGCTCCCAAAACAAAATATTTTTGAAATCTTCCTGATCGGAATTTATAAAATTTTGCGCCTGTATTTTGATATAATACGCTAGCATAATCGTTATATTGATCTAGTTCTACATTCTTATTTTGATTCATGGCTTGAACATAGGGTGGGACCCACTCTACTAAATTTGAAAATAGTTTATCTAGTTCCTTATCGATATTCTTTTTTTGCTTTTCTGTTAATTTTAAACCGAAGACAAATAATGTTTTCTTGCTATGTTCAATACAAAAAGGAATATATTTTTGACGATTCGTTGTGAAAACAACGCCATCGCCAATCATATCAAAGAATCGTACAGAAGAATCATCATAGTTTCCGTAAGAGATTACTTTTCCTTGATAATATAAATCAACATGTCCCATTCGATTGAATCCGTGATTAGAAGTATGAACCAGTACTTCCATATCCGGTTTTTCTACTTCTTCTTTATCTTCAAATACGAAAGGGTTTTCATAATCTTCTTCATTAATTAAATAATTAATTTCACTTAATACCGTAAAAGGAATAATAGCTTCAATAAAAGCAGGAAGGCTGACTCTAAAATTTCTTATCAATTTATTTTTCCATTTTTTAGGAATGGAAAAAGTAATAAAATCTCCTAAATAAGTAATACCTAAAAGGATGAAGTACCACCCTAATAAAAATATAATTTGATTAAGATTTTTAATAGGAGATAAAACCATAGGAATGGAGAGAATAAGATAAAATAAACTAGATAGGAGTTCCAATAATCTTCCATGAGTCTTGTTTTTTACAAGAATAATATAATTTATGAATTTTACTAATCCATTTACGAGTAGATATCCGCCGAAGATAAGTGGTAAAATAGATAAAGGAATGTTTTTAAAAAAGGAAAGGGTAAGGCAAAAAAGAAGATTTAAAAAGCATTTGGCAAAGTTTATATTTTTATCTTTATTTTTACCAAGAATAAAATTGACAAATTGTTTCATAGCAGAAAATAAAATGGCTAAGATGAAAATTTGAACTAATTGAGAATACAATTCTCCTTTAAAGGTGATGAAAACAATCCCAATCACAAATAAAATGATACTGATAATAAGAGAACTAGTGGCATTAAATAATTTATCGCTTTTTATTTCTAACATAAATATTCCTTCTTTACCTTTTTTAATTCCATTTTATGATAAAATAACTATAAGGATATTATAACATAAAAGTGTTTATTCTTATCGATAATATAGAAAGTGGTGATGGATATCTCTTACAGTTTTGATGAGCAATCAATTTTGGATAAAATTGATGAAAAATTAGCTAGTATGGATTTAGATACGCTATTACAAATACAAGCGGAATTGAAGCGCAATAACGAAGATACAGAACTGATAGATAAGGCGATTAAAAAGAAAAGAGAATTCATGGAAAGAGAAGAAAAAAATAATAAATTAACTTTTGGACAATTCCTTCTTGGGGGTTATGTAGGAATAAAAACTAGTCCAAAAAGGAAAAATAAACAGGAAGATGATCTAAAAAAGGATGGATATGAATCTTGGAATTTTGAAGAAGAGGAATTAGAGGAAGATGATTATTATTATGATGATTTAGATTAAAAAAAGGCATTTTGATAATGCTCTTTTTGATAAGATAAAGAGAAAATAAGTACGAAAGTACTTTTTTATTGTATAATAAGTGACATGCAACTAACTTTCTACAAAAAACAACTAAAAAGTGGTAGAGTGCAACCGCATAAAATCGATACAATGGAAGCGAAAAGGAGGAAAAAATGAATCATCATTTGCAGGATAATCTGAAAAAGATTAGAAAGGATCATAATTTATCACAAGAACAATTGGCAGAAGAATTAGGAGTAACGAGACAGGCTATTTCTAAATGGGAATCAGGAGTTGCCTATCCAGAAATGGAAAAAATCATTCAACTATGTGACTTATTTGATTTAAATATTGACGATTTACTACATAGAGATATTAGAGAGTCTAAGGGAGAGGAAATTACGAAAAACAATTTAAATAAGTATATGAATAGTTTTTTATCCTTTGTGACAGATAGTATTAATCTTTTTTGTAGTATGAGGTTTATGAGCAAAGTAAAATTTTTGTTTGAACAGTTGATACTAATATTTAGTCTTGTTAGTATTGATACCCTATTAGGTGCCTTATTAATTATTGGGACGAAGAATATGATAGACGTATTTCTTCCATGGCGCATTTATCAACCTTTATTAAATTTTTTATTAATCGTTTATGTTTTCGTAGTAGGATTTATTTCTGTTACGCTTTTAGCTCATATTTTTAAAGTACGTTATTTAGACTATTATGTCAAAATAAAAAAGGGTGAGAAAGAGGCCCCAGTAGATTTAGAGGAAAAAGAAGAAAAAGAGAAAATATCTTTCAAAAGACCAGAAGAAAAAATTATCATCAGAGACCCTAAACATAGTGAATATCGTTTCTTTTCTATTTTATTTAAAGGAATTGTTTTCGGTATTAAATTCTTTGCCGCTTTATTTACCTTATCCTTATGCTTTCTTTTAGTTCTTTGTTTTACGGGCTTTGTTATATCTTTTTCTATTCGAAAGACGGGACTTCTCTTTGTAGGTGTCATTTTGGCTTTGCTAGCAGCAGGTACGATAGATACGATTATGATTTTGTATTTCCTAAATTTTATTTTCAATCGTCCTAATCAGAAAAAGAAAATGATATGGGGATTTATTATTTCTGTTATTGTACTAGGCATGAGTTTTGGATTTCTCTTTTTAGGGACTATCCATTTAGATATTGTTCCTTTGGAAGAAAGTAATTTATTAGGAAATAATTCTATCGTCATGGATATGCAAGAGCAATTAATGTTTTTAGATGATGTTACTTATATTGAGGAAGATATTGAAAACATAAGAGTAGAATATAAAGCTAATAAATTATGTAAAGTATCTATTGATAAATTAGGATCTGATGGATATCTTCGGTTCTCTTCTTCTTGTGATAATCCACTTTCTATCATGCGGGCTTATTTGAAAGAGTTTAATAATGGTAGAATTGTTGATATGGATAGTGAGATTGTGGATATTAGAGTATATGCTTCTTCTAAAAATATCGCTACATTAAAAGAGAACTATCAAAAATACTATGAGGAATTAGAAAATCATAATAATGAAATTAGTTACTATAAAGAAGAACTTGCGACTTGTAAGGAAAATGCTGAAGGATTAGAAGCTATCAATCATGACCATGAAAACCACATTTATTACCTAGAAACAGAATATCATGATGCACAAGAAAGAATAGAAGAATATCAAGAATCCATAAGAGAATATAAAACACAAATCCAAGAATATAAGGATACGCTTAGTGAGTATAAAAGAGAGATAGACTCGTTAAAAAATAATTAGAAGAGTAATCTCTTCTTTTTTTGATGAATAGAAAGGTCGAAAAAGATAAGAATTTGTTCTTTAAAAATTCTTGTAACGTTCACAAAAACTACATATTCTCCATGTTATAATGGAACCGAAAAAAAGGAGAAAGATTATGTATATATTAAAAAATGCTTGGATATCTATCATGCGAAATAAAGGAAGAAATATTTTAATTGCTATTATTGTGATGGTAATTTCAGCTTCCTGTGCCGTGACCCTTGCCATCAAAGAAAGTGCGAATGATATTGTTTCTGCCTATCAAGAAAAGAATCCGGTTGAAGCAACCATTGGTATGGATAGAAATCGCCTTCTAGATTCTTTAAGAGAAGAAAATACTTCCCAAGAAAAGATGATTAATGCTTTTAATGATATAAAACTTTTAACGGAGGAAGAAATTCTTTCTTATGGTCAAAGTGATTATGTAGAAAATTTTTATTATACTTATCGGTTAGGCATCAATGCAAAAGATTTAGAAGAGGCAACTGATTCTCTTGTAAAAGAAAAAACAGAAGTAAAAACAGAAACTAGTACCGATACATGGGGAAGTCCAAGAGAGGGAAGAGGTCCAGGAGGACCTGGTGGATCTGTTACCAATAAAAAGACAACAACTACTGTTACAGAGAAAATTTTTAATGAAAAAGCCCAAAATGGAGCGTTTACTTTGATTGGCTATAATTCTTATGAAGATATGAAAGATTTTATCAATGGAAATTATACGATTATTGAAGGAGAAGTAAGCAGTGATTTTTCATCATTTAACTGTGTTATTTCCGAAGAATTAGCCCAATTAAATGATTTATCTATCGGGGATAAAATTACTTTAGTAGATGCTTTAGAAGAGGATAATACTTATGAATTTACTGTTACAGGAATTTATCAAGAAAATACAGAATCTTCTAATGATTTAGATAGAATGTTTTCTAACTCTGCTAATGAAATTATTACTAATGTTTCAGCAATAAAAACAATTCTTGAAAAAAACGAGGAATTAGCGCCAACCATTACACCTACTTTTCTTTTAAAAAATAAAGAAGCTGCAGAGCCATTTAAAAAAGAGGTAGAAGAAAAAGGATTACAAGAGTATTACACGGTTACAGATAATGTAGAAAAGCTAGAAAGTGCGACCTCCTCTATTAGTAATGTAAAGACATTCGCTATTACGTTTTTAGGTATTACTTTTTTGATTGGTGGTATTGTTTTAGTTGTTATTAATATGATTAATATTCGTGAGAGAAAATATGAAATAGGAGTATTAAGAACGATTGGAATGAAAAAAGCAAAAGTATCTCTTCAATTTATGTTAGAACTATTTATCGTTTCTCTCGTTTCTCTTTTATTAGGAGCCTTTGCTGGTTCCTATGCAAGTGTTCCGGTTGCAAACCGGTTATTACAAAATGAGATTGAAAATGCAAATTCTTCTTATGAAGATATTAGTCAAAATTTTGGTATTCCGGATGATCAAAAGGGTGCCTTTCGAAATCAACCAAATGGGATGGGAAGAGAAAACTCTAACCATTTCGGAGTCGCACAAATCGAGCAAGTGGATAAAATAGATGCCGTTGTTGATTTTAAGGTTTTAGGACAATTACTAGGAATTGGTATCGTACTTACGCTTTTAAGTTCTTGCGCTAGTATGATTGCAATATCAAGATTTTCCCCATTAACCATATTAAAGGAGAGAAGTTAATGAATAGTAAAAAAAAGAAAAATCTTCCTATCCAAGAAGAAAACAAAAAAATTCTTGAAATGAAAGATGTCAGTTATCGCTATAAAGATGCTGCTAAAGATGATTATGTACTTCAAAATATTAATTATTCTTTTGAATTAGGAAAAGTATATGCTATTAAAGGAAAAAGCGGTAGTGGTAAAACAACCCTATTATCGTTAATTAGTGGCTTAGAAACAAAGTATGAGGGAAACATTTATTATGATGAGAAGAACTTAAAGAAGATGGATTTAGATACTTATCGGAATACTTATATCGGTATTGTTTTCCAAAGTTATAACCTACTTCCGCATTTAACTGCTAGTGAGAATATTATTCTTTCAATGGATATTAGTAAGTTAAAAATAAAAAATAAAAAAGAACATGCTTTAGAACTTATGGAACAAGTAGGAATTTCTAAGGATTTTCAAAATAGACGGGTTTTAAAGTTATCTGGAGGAGAACAACAACGTATTGCGATTGCAAGAAGCCTATCGTATCATCCTCAAATTATTTTAGCAGATGAACCAACTGGCAATTTAGATAAAGAAACAGAAGATGAAATTTTAGAAATATTTCAAAAACTTGCCCATCAGGAAAATAAATGTGTTATCATTGTGACGCATTCTAAAAATGTATGTGATAAAGTTGATGTTGTATATGAATTAAAAAAGCAAAAAGAAAAAGAGAAAGAAAAATAGAAATAGATGTGGAACTAGCCACATCTTTTCTTTGATGATTTTGTGAAAATATAGTAATTTCCTAGCTATTTATTGAATAATTAATCGAAATATTATATAATGAGATTGACAATTTAAAAGGTATTAGAAATTGTTGATGTCCATGATATAAAAGACATCTTGAGAGAAAATGGGAGGATTTATGGCAAAAAAAGCAGAAAAAACTGTAGAAGCAGTATATGAAGAAGAAACAGAGAAAAAAATAGATAAAGCAGAAAAGAAAACTGCAAAGAAACCAGAAAAGAAAGTAGAAGAGGTAAAAGAAGAGACTGCTGTTGAAGAAGAAAAAGAAGTAGAGACACCTATTAGAGGTGGTATGAGTGAGATGACAAGGGGTCTTATCATTGGAATTGTATTAACGGCTCTTGTTGCGATGGTAGTCATTTTATTAATATTAGCACGTAATGGCAATGAACCTAAGGCATCAGAAGACTCTTTATACGAACAATTTGAAGAATATATGAAAAAGAGCGATGAGACTCTTATCGTTTTTGCACAAACAACATGTGGTTTTTGTCAGTTGCAACATCCAATTATCGAAAGAATTGATGAGTTGTATGATATCGATTATCTATTCTTAAATTATGATCAATTAGCAACTACTGAAGAGAAAAATGCTGTTGTTCAAACACTAGGCGTTGAAGGTGGAACTCCTGATTCTTTTGTTGTAAAAAATGGTAAGGTTCTTACTCATCATGAAGGATTATTAGAAGGTAAGGATTATGTATCTTTCCTTGTTAGTGCTGGTATATTACCAACAGGATCTACTTATCAAGATGAGGAAAGATTAGAAGAAATTGATTTCACAAAGATGAAAGAAATTATGAAATCTAAAGAGACCGCTGTTATTCTTTTCGATTATTATGTTCAATTAGGAGATGCTGCTCTTACTGAAAGAAAAACGATTAATGATTTAGCTAAAGATATGAAAGTAAAAGTATATCACATGACACCAGGAAGTTTTGAGACTAAGGAAGAAGACGCTGAGTTTAGAAAGAAACTAGGTGAATGGGGATATTCTAATGAACAATATGATAAAGATCAAACCAGTGTTATGATTCCATTACTTATGATTGTAAAAGATGGAAAAATTATTTGGCATCAAGATGGTTCTTTGAACGCCGATGATATTAAATCAGAATTTCAAAAAGCTAACTTAATGAAATAATTTTAGGAAGTGTTGACATGGAAAAACGAAAAACATCCTTGTGGATGAATAAAAACTTTTTAATAGGGATGATAGTTCTTCTCGTTTTGGTATTGGTATCTTTAGTAGGATATATTGGTGTTGATGCTTACCAAGCATATCGGGAAAAAGAAAAGATTATGGAAGGTTTCCGTGAATATCTTAAACGAGATGGATTATCTATTATCTATGTGGAAAGCTCTACCTGTGAGTTCTGTGCATTACAAACACCAATCTTGGAAAGGGTAGCTAAAGATTATGATTTAGAATACTACCAAGTAGATATTTCAAAATTAGATAAGGAATCTTTAAATGAAATCTTGACTACTTTAGATATTGATAAGGGAACACCTAGAACGGTAATATTAGACGATGGCAAAGTAACTTCTCGTATTAATGGTTATTTTGAGGGATATAAATTTGTTGAAATGTTAATAGAAGCAAATGTACTAGATGAAACAGCCACTTATATTCCTGAGGAAAACTTAACTTTTATAGATTACGATCAATTTGAAGAATTACGTAAAAGTAAAGAGCCTGTTGCTGTTGCGATGGGAACTTCTGTATGTGAATTTTGTCGTTCTGCTAAACCAATTATGAGTAATGTTGCTAAAGCTTATGATATTCCAATTTACTATTTGGTGTTGAACTCTCTATCTACGGAAAAACAAAAAGCCGTAAAATCAGAATTAGCAGAGATGGACTTTAAAGAGGATTTTGGAACTCCTACTATCTTTGTATTAAAAGAAAATAAAGTGGTTTCCACTTTATCGGGATTACAGAATGTAACAACTTACGTACAATATTTTAAAGAGCAAAAAATTATTCATTAGAATAAAAAAGGGGAGAGTGCGAAATGATATGTGACAAGTGTGGTCATGAAAATAATAAGTATAGCGTCATTTGTGAAAATTGTGGTGCTCCTTTAAAAATAGAAAATAACTCTTTCCTTCAAGAAAAGTATCATCATAAAGGGAAGCATATTGACATAGAAGATATCGAAGAAGTAAAGACGGAAGATCGCTTTGATGAAACAAAAAAGAAGGTTTCTAGAACCGTTATTGTATTAATCTTTCTAGTCACTGCTTCTTTTCTTTATGTAGTGGGAGTTCTTTTATTAGATAGAGGATCCAAAGAGACATGGCAAAAATATTCCGATTATCTTAAAAATTCTACCCTAGCAGTATTCTATTTTGGAACAGAGGAAAAACTAGATTCTCTACTTCAGGAATATGCGAAAAATTATGAGTTTGATTACTTAAATATTTCTGCAAAAAAATTAACGCAAATTCGTAAAAAAAAGATTCGGGAAGAATTAAATATTTATAATATGACCTCTACTATTGTGGTAGTTCAATCGGGAGTTCCTGTTGCCACTCGGTTTGGTCTACAAGATGAACGAGGGGTAACGTCCTTTTTACAAGAGGAAGGCTTAGTCCCAGAACAGATAGAAGATACAGAGGAAGAACTCTCTTCTTTTAAAGAAGCTTTGGCTTCTAAAGAGCCCGCATTACTTTATTTTTCAACGAGTTATCGTGATGAAATAGCTGAAAATGAAGAGACTCTACATTCTATTTCCTCTCAGTATGATTTTGATTTTTATAGCGTGAAAGGATATTTATTAAGTAGAAGACAACTACTTAGAATGATGTCCCAGCTTGGATATAGTGAGATTCAAGACGATTTACTCATCTATATTCAAGATGGAAAAATAGAAAAAATCATTTCTAAAGAAGAAGAGGGAGCTGAATCGTATTTTGATTTATTGACAACCTATGGTATAATTGATGTATCAAGTGCTGATTATTTATCTAATATTAATGCTTCAAAATTGGATGCCTTTTTAAAAGATCAAACACAAAAATATGTGGTATTGATTGGGGCAAATGAATGCCTTTATTGTGATCGTGTAAAACCTATCTTAGGTCAAATTGCAAATCAAAATCAGATTGTTATTTATTATCTAAACGCAAGTGAAAATAACCTTATTGCATCAAAATTGCAGGCATTAGGTGTAGAAGCTGGGTTAACGAATTTACCTCTTTTATTGATAATTGAGAAATCCCAATTGTTAGATTCAGTAGTTGGCTTATCAACAAAAGAATTTTATATTGAAAAATTGACAGAATTAGGTGTCATAAAATAGGAGGATAACTATGTCAACTGTTTATGAAAAAATTTCAGAATATTCTAAAAAATTTCCGGGAACGATTGCTTGGCGAAAAAAGGCTCATGCCTCTGTCATAGAAAAGCATTTAAATCCAGGAGAAGAAGTTATTTATGCTTTTTGTTGCCAAAAGGGAGCATCTTCTTTTGAAATTTTTAACACGTATGCCGTGGTTCTTACCAATAAAAGAATTTTAATTGCGCAAAAGCGAGTTGTATTTGGGTATCTCTTTTTAGCGATTACTCCTGATATGTTTAATGATTTGACTGTTCGAACGGGAGTCTTATGGGGAAAACTATGTATTGATACCGTTAAAGAAGTAGTAGTCCTTTCTAATCTAGCAAAAGATTCTGTCAGTGAAATTGAAACCGCTATTACGGAATACATGATGAGAGAGAAAAAGAAATATGTGAAAATTGAAAAGGAAAGTGTTAGTGTAGAATAAGTGTGGAGATTTTAAACTTAAAAATAAGTTTTATAATTAAAATCATTTTAATTCTAGAAGGG
>CANROB010000030.1 GCA_947632115.1 uncultured Bacilli bacterium | reverse complement strand
GAGCGGGTGATGGGAATCGGACCCACGTTATCAGCTTGGAAGGCTGGAGTTCTACCATTGAACTACACCCGCATCAACATTTATAATTATACTTAGAACTCCAGCCTTTGTCAATACTAAATTGGAAAAACTTTTGACAACTTCTGTCATTACTGATACAATACCATGATAGTTTAGAAGGAAGAGGTGGGAAAATATGAAGGTAGTAAGTCATATCACTTATGAGATAGCTAAAAAGGATTATGAAGATACCTTGGCTTTCTATGGAAGGAAACCACAGAAGAAGACTTATTTTGGAACGTTAGATGAAGTTCGCAATTCTTATAAGGACGCCCATCCTGCTCTTTTTAGTAATGAAAATAATAGTTATCTAAAAGCATGTGGAATTCCTAAGAACGCAAGTGCATTTATCATAGGAGCTTCTTATGATAACGCGATTGATTTAGTGGGCCTTGGAGCTACTAATATCTATAGTATTGATATGAATCAAAAGCAATTTTATATCGAGTGGATGAAGTTATATGCCATGTTATATTTAAGCTATCAGGAATATTATGCTTTCTTAGTAGATCCTCATACTGACTGCTATTTAAATTCTAATACCATAGAATATATCTTAAACAAAGCTCCTGACTGTCCTGCTAAAATGTATTGGTATTTAGTTCTTTCTGGAGGAGGAAAACAATTATTACAAGATTACTTTCTTCTCGATGAAAGGTTATTTAAAGAACCTGATACCTATCGTTACACACCATACATTTATCTTAAAAATCAAATTTTGTATGATGAGACTAGGAAAAGATTAGAAGATGCGTATTTTCAATTTCAAACGATGGATGTTTTGAATACTAAAAAATTGGGATTACCAGAGAAAATATTTGACTGTGCACTTCTTTCCAATGTTCACAATTACATTGTTCCTAAAAAATTTTACGAGATTGTTTGTGAAGATATATTCCCACTTATGAAACAAAGTGGATGGGTTTCTTATTATGAAATAGAAAGAAAGCCAGAATGGTTTTCCGATATAAAAAAAGGAAATTCACCAAGAATTTTAGATAGCGATTTTTCAAGTGCACTAGCACGAGAAATGATAAGGACACAATTACAAATGTCTTTTGAACTTTTTGAACTTTTTAAAGAGGGAGGATACCCAAGCGATATTTATTCTGTTACTTCTGGATGGGGACTCAGAAAAGTGAAGACCGATAAAGATAGTGTCATTGTTTTAAGAAAGTGAGAGTTCTAAAGAAAGATTCCTTTCATATAATTTATGGTAGAAAGGAAGAAAATAAAATTTATGGAAACATTAAAAGTAGGAACAAAATCCAATCCAAATTCGGTAGCGGGAGCACTTGCAAATGTGTTTAGAGAAAAAGGAGAAGTAGAAATTCAGGCAATTGGTGCGGGAGCATTAAATCAAGCCATAAAAGCAATCGCGATTGCTAGGGGATTTGTTGCTCCATCCGGAAAAAATCTTGTCTGTATTCCAGCTTTCACGGATATTGTTATTGATGGGGAAGAAAGGACAGCCATCAAGTTAATTGTAGAAGCCAAATAGGCTTCTTTTTGTTGATAATAAATCCATTTAAGAAATAAGAAAGAAAATCTTTTTCACTTGACGGTTTCAAACAAAGTTGTTACAATAAAAACTGTTATTGAGAATCATTCATTCATACACTTTTTTATTTAGACTTTGGGGGATAAGAGTGGAAAAAAATTTAAAAGAATTTAAATCGATGTTAGAAAAAAGAATTCAAGGGAGTAGTAGAGTTTTTATTGCTCCTCACATGAATATTGATTTTGATGCTCTTGGTGCAGCAAGTGGTATGGCCGAAATTTGTTCTCATTTGGAAAAAGAGACTTTTATCATAGTCGATGATGAAGTTTCTAATATGAATATCGGTATTCGTAGTGTCTTTGAAACGGCAAAGAAACGATATTCTATTCTCACTTCTTCCAAGATGAAAAACTATCGCAGGAAAGATGACCTTTTGATTACAGTGGATGTTGGAAAAAGAAGCCTATTACCGGCTAAGGTAGATGTTCTTCTTTCTTCCTTTTCTAGTGTTGTTATTTTAGATCATCATAAAACGGATGAACATTCTATTCCTTCCCAAGATAGTTATGTTGATATTACGACTTCTAGTACTTGTGAAATGGTTACTCGACTTTTAAAAATGTATGGAATTTCCATTGATAAGTGGTTAGCGAAAGCTCTTCTTGCGGGAATTTTTCTAGATACTAATAAATTAAAGAAAAATACGAATGAAAAAACGTTAGAGTTGGCCGCCCAATTAATTCGAAGGGGAACGTCTATTCAAGATGTTAATGATCTTTTTGTAGAAGATTTTGCCAATGATCGAAAAATTCAACATTTAATTGATGGTACGGAATTTTTCCCTTTTCATATTCATAATGTAGCTATTATTATGAATAGAGAGAATCCCAATACCATTTATACCCAAGTCGAGTTAGCTTCCGCTGCGGATTATTTGCTTCCTTATAAAGTAGATGCTGCTTATGCGATTGGTCTTATAGCTCCAAATCAAATAGGAATAAGTGCTAGAACAACTGGGGGAATGAAAATAGTAGAAGTTATGAATACTTTTGGTGGAGGCGGAAATGATTATTCCGCAGCTGCAAAAATCTTAGAAACGAGCGATATCTTTTTCATTCGGGAAGAACTTATGAAACTTTTGCGCCGAAAAGAATTTTATTTTGGAAAGAGTATGGCATTAGCGCAAGAAGTAGAAAATCAACGCATGGAAGAGAGGTCTACTTTAGACACTAACGCTTTTTCCGACAAAAAAGAAAAATGTAAAAAATTTTCTTAAGTTGAAACAAATACGGATTTATCGTATAATGTGGATGGTGAGATTATGGACAAAAATTTTCGAAGAGGACTTATTTTAGAACATTATCAAAATCCTAGAAATAAGGGTTTAGTAGAAGATGATAGTTATCACTTGGTTGATATGAATAACGAATCTTGTATTGATGAAGTGAAAGTACAAATTAAAATAGAAGATAATATTTTAAAAGATATTCATTTTGATGGAGAAGCTTGCGCTATTTGTACGAGTTCTTCTTCCATTATGGTAGAGACACTTCTTGGAAAAACGGTAGAAGAAGCCATTACTATTTTAAAGAATTTTGCCAATATGATTGATGAAAAAGAATATGACGCCGATATTTTAGAACAAGCAGTTGTTTATGATGATATTTATAAACAGCCAAATCGAAAAAAATGTGCATTACTTCCTTGGTGGGGAGTTGAAAAAATTTTAGGAGAATTAGAAAACCATGATGCCACTCATTAGACTTATGGTTGCACGAGTGGTTCAGTTTTCAAAGACGCAGTACACAAAAGAAGGGATTTATTTAGAATTTTTAGTAGATGTACTAAGACCTGTTATTGTGGAAGAGGGATGTGCTATTGACATTTTTTCTCATCAAGTGTTTGAGATTGTACCTATGGAAGATGGTTATATAGGGATAGATACTCTAGGTCAATTAGATCGAGAAGCACTTTATGCGTATGGCCTTTATGAGGCTTCTTTTCCAGAACAATGGTTACCTTCCTTCTTTTCAAAAGCCTTAGAAACGTATCATTGGTATTATGAAGAATATAAAATGCCAAAGCAAAAGAAAAATGCAAGTGCCAAAATCCTTTCTTTAGAAGAAATAAGGAAAAAAAGAGAAATCTCCAAAAAAGATCCGAAGAATTCTTAAAGAAAATCAAAAAATATTTCGATTTTCTTTTTCTTTTGCCTTTTTTTTAGTATAATAAAAATTAGGTGATTTTATGGAAATTCGAGGACTTGATGAAGAAAAAGTAAAAGAAATTTCACGATTGAAAAATGAACCAAATTGGATGTGTGATTTTCGCTTGAAAGCTTATCAAAAATTCGAAGAGATGTCACAACCTATCTTTGGACCTGAGTTAAAAATAGATTTCGATACGATTACCTACTATAAATCAAGAGCATCTAAGAAAGTGGAGAAAAGTTGGGACGATGTTCCCGAAGAAGTACGGGATACTTTTGATAAATTAGGAATTCCAGAAGCAGAAAAAAAGTATTTAGCCGGTATTGGTGCGCAATACGAAAGTGAAGTTGTCTATCACAATATGATTGAGGAACTCGAAGAAAAGCATATTCTTTTTTGTGATACCGATACTGCTTTACAGAAATATCCCGAGTTATTTCAAAAGTATTTTAATCATTTAGTGAATGTTGGAGAAAATAAATATACGGCTTTAAATGGAGCCGTATGGAGTGGGGGAACCTTTATTTATATTCCTCCTCATACCAAAATTGATAGACCACTTCAGAGTTATTTCCGCTTGAATAGTGCGAATATGGGACAATTTGAAAGAACTTTAATCATTGTTGATGAGGGATCAGAACTTCATTATATGGAAGGATGTACCGCACCTACTTATTCCGAGGATTCTCTTCATGCGGCAGTGGTAGAGATCTTTGTTGGAAAGAATGCTAAGTGCCGTTATACAACTATCCAGAATTGGTCTAGTGATGTTTATAACTTAGTAACCAAAAGAGCAATCGTTGAAGAAAATGGATTAATGGAATGGATAGATGGAAATATTGGTTCCAAGGTCAACATGAAATATCCAGGCTGTATTTTAGCTGGACCTTATGCCCAAGGAAGATGTATTTCGATAGCTGTTGCTAGTAAAAACCAAATTCAGGATGCAGGATCTCGGATGATTCATCTTGCTCCTCATACCAAAAGCGATATCATTAGTAAGTCCATTGCGGCAAATGGAGGAGAGGCAAATTACCGGGGAACCGTTCGCATTGCCAAAGAGGCCCATCACTCTAAAGCGATGGTTAAGTGTGATACGATTATTTTAGATGAACTTTCTAAAAGTGATACGATTCCTAAAAATATCGTAGAAAATACATCCTCTACTTTGAATCATGAAGCGACGGTTGCTAAAATTGATAAAGAAAAACTCTTCTATCTCATGAGTAGAGGGGTTCCAGAAGAACGTGCAAAAGAATTAATCATCATGGGCTTTATTGACCGCTTCCGTGAAGAACTTCCTATGGAATATGCAGTAGAACTAAATGCTTTATTAAAAAATTATTTTTAAGACATCGAAAGATGTTTTTTTTATGCAAAAGTTAAAAAAGAAGGTTCTAGAAAAGTCCATTTCTTAAAAATACTTTTGGTCTTTTTGAAAAAGGAGGAAGAAAAGAGGGAAAAATCCTAAAAACTGTCCTTTTTGCTTCTTTTCAAAATCGTGTATGATGCAAGTGAAAGGAGGAAAAATTGTGTTGAATCAGGCTGTACTAGTCGGAAGAATTGTTCAAACCCCAGAACTAAGAGAAACAGAATCAGGAAAAAAGATTGCTCGTATGACCCTAGCTGTTCCAAGACCTTTTAAAAATTCCAATGGGGAATATGAGACAGACTTCATATCCTGTATTATGTGGAAAGGAGTAGCAGAAAATACAGTAGAATATTGTAAGTCTGGCGATCTCGTTGGCATTAAAGGAAGAATCCAAAGTAGGCAAATTGAAGTGGAGGATGAAAAGAAACGTCAATTAGTAGAAGTTGTCGCTGAGAAAGTTACTTTTTTATCTACCAAGAAGCAAGAAGAAGCAGAATAACCATTTTTTACTGGACTTCAAAATGAAAGAGAAAGTAGCCAATTACTTTCTTTTTTAGATGGCATTTGATATAATAAGATTAGGTGATAGTATGACATTGTTAGAAATCCTTGAAAAGAAAAAAAAGAAGAATTCTTTGACGGAAGAAGAAATTCGCTTTTGGATAGAAGGTATGGGAAAAGGACTTTTTCCTGATTATCAAATTAGTGCTCTTTTAATGGCAATTGTCTTAAATGGTATGGATGAGGAAGAAACCTTTTATTTAACCGATGCGATGTTACATAGTGGAGAGACCATTGATTTAAGTTCTATTGAGGGAATCAAAGTGGATAAGCACTCAACAGGAGGAGTAGGAGATAAAGTTACGCTTATTTTAGCGCCTCTTCTTGCCTCTTTTGGTTTAAAAGTAGCGAAAATGAGTGGCCGTGGATTAGGACATACGGGAGGAACTATTGATAAATTAGAATCTATTCCCGGATATCAAGTAGAACTAGACCGAGAATCTTTTATCAAGCAAGTAAATGAGATTGGTGTTTCTGTCATCAGTCAATCTGGAAACTTAGTTCCTGCTGATAAGAAACTTTATGCTTTAAGAGATGTAACAGCAACAGTAGATTCTATTCCCCTTATTGCTTCTAGTATTATGTCTAAGAAACTAGCTAGTGGAGCAGATTTTCTCTTTATCGATGTAAAAGTAGGAAATGGCGCTTTGATGAAAAATTTAGAAGATGCTAAAAAACTTGCGCAAACCATGATTCAAATTGGTAATCGATATGGAAAGAAAACCGTTTGTATTTTAACAAATATGGAAGAACCATTAGGCTATGCGATTGGGAATGCCTTAGAAGTAGAAGAAGCTATTCATACGTTACAAGGAACAGGACCAGAAGATGTCATGGAATTAATTATTAAAATTACAGGACTCATTGTTAGTAAAACACAAGATATAAGTTGTGAAGAAGCGGAACAACAATGTTTTAAAAAGTTTAATACCGGTGCTGCTTATCAAAAATTTGAAGAAATGGTTAAAAGGCAGGGTGGAGATCTTAGCCGTCTAGAAATTTCTAATCGCATCTTTTCCGTTCGTAGTGCGAAAGCCGGATACGTTACCAAAATCAATGCCTTAGGTCTAGGAGAAATCGCTAGAAAAATTGGTGCGGGAAGACTTACAAAGGAAGATAAAATTCATTATCAAGTAGGACTTTTGCTTCATAAAAAAGTAGGAGACTTTGTTGAGGTTAATGAAGAACTGGTAAAAGTATACTTAGATGATAAGGATATTAAAGTAAATGATATTTTAGATTGTTTTACGATTGAAGAGGAACCTACCCAAAAAGAACCATTGATTTATGAGATAATCGATTAATGTAAAGTTTTGTCAATTTTATGTAAATTCGTTGAAGTTTTACACAAGATGGGATATCCTAATAATAAGGAGAGTGAAATTATGATATATCCATCTATCGATAAGTTATTGACGAAAGTTGGCTCAAAATATTTATTGGTAAATATTGTTTCTAAAAGAGCCAAAGAAATGGAAGAAAAGGAGTATTTTCAGATGAAAGAATCTGAATATGTTTCTAAAAAAGCAATTGGTCGTTCTCTAGAAGAGATTGCCAAAGATTTAATTCACGTACACGAACAATAAAAAAGGAGAACTATGAAAAGAATAAAAGAGGAATTAAAAAAATTATGGGAGATTTTTCAAAATCCGTTGATTCGTGTTTTGCCAGGTCAAATTGCTTTCTTCTTGTTTTTAGCCATTTTTCCCATTTTGATTTTAATTGGTGTGATTGCCTCTTTTTTCTCCGTTTCGATGTCTAGTGTAGTTACTATCATTACAGAGACATTTCCAAAAGATGTAGTAGACCTACTTGTTCCTCTATTGGATGGGAAAGGTTTTGATACCCATGTTGGAGTCTCTATGATTACTGCCTACATTCTTGCTAGTAATGGAGCACACTCTATCGTAGTTGCCTCTAATACCCTTTATGGGTTTCCTCATTCAGAATGGTTAAAACGACGAATTAAATCCCTGTTCATGATTTTTTTAATGATTGGACTATTTATATTTACCATTATCGTACTTGCCTTTGGTGATGTGATTTTAAAAGCTAGTTTATCTGCTTTAGGAATCGATTTAGCAACCAGTCTTTTTTATCACATTATCCTGTATGCGAGATGGCCAGTATCCTTATTAATTATGTATTTTAATATTAAATTGATTTATGCTATGGCTCCTGATTGGAAAATATTAAGTAAATATACGACAAAAGGAGCAATCTTTACCACGATTGGTTGGATGTTAGCAACTGCTATTTATTCTTACTATATTAATCATTTTTCTCATTACGACTTATTTTATGGAAGTCTTTCGAATATCGTAATTTTAATGATTTGGATTTATGCTTTATCTTATATTTTGGTAATTGGAATAGCAATCAATGTGAATGAGTATCAAAATGTAGATAGAGAATAACTTGATTATTCTCTTTTCTTGTTAGGAAAGGATGGTTTTATGACCGCACATATTGAAGCAAAAAAAGAAGACATTGCCGAAAATGTCATTATGCCAGGAGACCCTCTAAGGGCAAAATTTATTGCGGAAACTTATTTAGAAAATCCCCAGTTAGTGAATCAAATAAGAGGAATGCTTGCTTATACGGGAACGTATAAAGGAAAAAGAGTGACAGTAATGGGCTCTGGTATGGGAATGCCTAGTATTGGAATTTATTCTTATGAACTTTACCAGTATTACGGGGTTAAGAATATTATTCGCGTAGGGACAGCCGGAGCTTATACAAAAGACTCTCAGTTATACGATCTTTTACTCGTTCAAAAGTGTTTTTCCGAATCGAGTTATGGGAAGACGCAAAATGGCAGTGAAGATAATATCAAGGAAGCCAATTTTGCTTTAAATTTTTCCATTCAAAAAACGGCAGAAGAGTTAGGAAAACATCTTACGATTGCGACTATTCATAGTAGTGATGTCTTTTATAAAGAAAAAGATAACTATGAAGAACTCTATCAAAAATATGGATGCCTTGCTTGTGAAATGGAATCGTTTGCGCTTTTTCATAATGCCGAAGTTTTAGGGAAGAGAGCGGCTTGTATTTTAACGATAGCAAATAGTTTAGTAACGCAAGAAGAGACTACTAGTGAAGAGCGAGAAAAGTCTTTTAATGGCATGATTGAATTAGCGTTAGAAACGGTATTAAGGTTGCAATAGTATGAATATGATGATTCCCAAAGTAGAACTTCATGTCCATTTAGACGGTAGTGTGAGACTTTCTACCTTAGCTGAGTTAACAGGACTTTCTTTAGAAGAAGTGCAAAACCAAGCAGTGACTTCTTCTTCCTGTCAAAATTTAGAAGAATATTTAACTCGCTTTTCTCTTCCTATTTCCGTTATGCAGACAAAAGAGAATTTGCGCCGTATCGCACGGGAATTAGGAGAAGATCTTATGAAGGATCATGTTCTTTATGCCGAGGTTCGCTTTTTCCCTTTAGCGCATACCAAAGAAGGACTCGAACCAGAAGAGGTTATTTTATCTATCTTAGAAGGATTTCAAGAAGTAGAAATTCCTATTCATCTTATTCTTTGCATGATGCGGAATGAGTCATTAGAAAAAAATGTCGAAGTTATTCACTTAGCTAAAAGGTTTCTTAATAAAGGAGTCGTTGGACTCGATTTAGCAGGAGATGAAGAAAACTATGAGACCTCTCTTTTTCAGGACCTTTTTCATTTTATTCATACGTTAAATATCCCTTTTACGATTCATGCCGGAGAAATGGCTAGTGCGGAAAGTGTGATTTCTGCTATTCAATTTGGAACTTCTAGAATTGGTCATGGCGTTCGGTCTTCCTCTAGTGATAAGGCTTTAGAGTTATTAAAAGAAAAGCAAATTTTACTAGAAATTTGTCCAACGAGTAATATTCAAACAAAAGCCGTTAAAAATATAAAGGAACATCCTATTTGGAAATTTTATCAAATGGGCATTCCCGTTTGTATTAATACGGATAATCGGACGGTATCTTTTACGGATTTGGAAAAAGAATATCGCTTGTTATCGACTCATTTTCCTTTTACGCTCGAAGATTTTTGCCAGATGAATCAAATGGCCGTTGCTTCTTCTTTTGCTTCTGAAGAGGAAAAAAGAAGTGTGAACGCTACGTTAGAGCAATATTTAAAACAATTTAAAGAATGGCGGTGAGAAAGTGAAATATCAAAAATTAGAACAAAAGAATTATCATTTACATGTCATTGAAACAAATCGTTTTAAAACGGTATTTGTGAGAGTAAATTTTAAAAGAAAATTAAAGAAAGAAGAAATTGTCTTTCGAAATATGTTGGTCAATGTTTTATTTGAATCTACTAAAAAATATCCTACCAAACGATTGATGGAGATTGAAACAGAAGAACTTTATGAACTAGGATATCGAGGCTCTAATTATGCTTCTGGAAAGTATAGTGTGATGAGTCTAGATACCATTTTCTTAAATCCTAAATATACCGAGGAAGGAATGCTAGAAGAGTCTTTGGCTTTTTTAGGAGAAGTTCTTTTCCATCCCAATGTTGATCAAAAAGGCTTTTTAGAAGAGGGATATCAAATTTCTTATCACAGTTTAGAAGATTATTTAGAGTCTTTAAAAGAAAATCCAGATTCTTATGCTCATATGAGATTACTAGAAGAAATGGAACCTGATACAGTGTTATCTTATCGAGGATGTGGATATTTAGAGGATTTAAAAAAAGTAACTCGTAAGAAACTTTATCAATATTATCAAAAAGTATTAAAAGAAGATATGGTGGATATTTTTGTCATTGGAGATATTAAGACAAAAGAGATAGAAAAACTAATTGCTAAATATTTTCCTTTTCAAGAAAGAACTTATCAAATAACTAGTCATTTTTATCAAGCAAAGAAAAGACATGAACAAATTTTATTTCAAAAAGAGAGTGCGGATTTAAAACAGAGTAAATTATTGATGGGCTGTCAAATCAAAAAAGCAACTGATTTTGAACTCCGCTATGTTTTAAATGTTTTTAACTATATTTTAGGAGGAAGTCCTAATTCTAAATTGTTCCAAAATGTTCGTGAGAAACATTCTCTTTGCTATAGCATTTCTTCTTCTTCGCAACCTTTGGTTAGTATTTTAACTATCAAAGCAGGAATTAATGCTTGGGAGTATGACCGTGCTTGTGCTCTTATTTTGGAGCAATTAGAAGATATGAAAAACGGAAAATTTGAAGAAACGGAAATTGAAAATGCGATTACGACTTATAAGAATAGCTTAAAATCTTATGAAGATAATCCGGAAAGTATGCTATCCCTTTATGCGGGAATGGTATACTTAAATGCCGATACGATAGAAGATCGTATCAAACAAATTGAAAAAGTAGATAAAGAAAGTGTCATGCAACTTGCCTCTAAAATACAATTGGATACGATTTTTTTCTTAGAAGGGAAGGAAGAATATGAAGAAGAACCACATGAAGCATTTTGATCTAGATTTATATCAAGAAACTCTTCCTAATGGGTTATTAATCAATGTCATTCCAAAATCTGGAAATAATATTTATGCGACGTTTGTAACCAAATATGGTAGTTTTGATAACTGCCTTATTCCTCATGGTAAAAAAAATATCTATGAGGCACCTATGGGTGTTGCTCACTTTTTGGAGCATAAAGTATTTGAACAAAAAGATGGTGAAGACCCTTTTGCTTTTTATACGAAAAATGGTGCCGATGCGAATGCTAGTACTTCTTATCTTCGAACAAGCTATTTATTTTCTGGTCCCAGCTATGTCGAGGAAAATTTAGAGTATCTTCTAGATTTTGTACAAGATCCTTATTTTACAGATGAAAATGTGGAAAAAGAAAAAGGGATTATTGAGCAAGAAATTAAGATGTATGAAGATATTCCTTATTGGAAACTTTATGAAAAAAATCTTTTCAACACCTTTTTCAACCATCCTCTTCGCTATCCGATTGCTGGAACAGTAGAGAGTATTTCTAAAATTACGAAGGAAGATTTGTATACTTGTTATGATACTTTTTATCATCCTTCTAATATGTTTTTAACGGTTGTGGGAAATGTAGATCCTAAGGTCATTATAGACTGTGTGAAAAAAAATCAAGCGAAAAAAACGTATGAGAAAAGAGACCCTGTTATAAGAAGAGAAATAGAAGAACCAGATGAAGTATTCCAAGTTCAAGAAGAAATCACAGGGGAAGTAGAAATTCCCAAATTATCGATTACTTATAAAATAAATGCCGAGGGAAAAGATATCAATCGTTTAAAGAAATACTTAAGTTTCCTTTTTGATCTTCGGTTAGGTTCTACTTCTTTATTAAACGAACGTCTTAAAAAAGAAAATGCGATTACTGGTACTTTTGGTATTGATATTCTAGAGGCAGGAAATCATGTTATTTGTATGGTTTCTGTAGATTCTAAAAAACCCGAATATGTTTTAAAAGAAGTAGAAGAAGAAATGAAGAACCAAACGATTACGGAAGAAGAACTTACTCGTAAGAAAAAAACATTAAAAAGTGCTTGTATTTATCAAAGTGATAGCGTTTATTCTATTTGTGAACATGTTAATAATCAACTTCTTCACTATGGAGAAATTATTTTAGACGAATATGAATGGATTGACTCCTTTAACGAAAAAGAAGCAGAAGCGTTTCTTTCTACTATTAGTTTTAAGAACCATTCTGCTATGATTTTAAATCGTAAGTAGGTATTGATTTATTTTAGTAAGTATGATAAATTATTAGGTAGTCAAAGGAGGGAATTAGATGCAAATATTATTAATTATTGTATCCGTTTTCTTAATTGCCATCGTTTTATTACAAAGTGGAAAAGCAGAAAGTGCTGAAAGTATTATGAGTGGTAGTAATAGTGATTTATTTAATAATCGAAAAGAGCGTGGCGGAGAGCTTTTTCTTACAAGATTAACATTTGTGCTCGGAGTTGTCTTTTTTATCGTTTGTGCTGTTATGTAGAAAACTAAGGAAACTTAGTTTTTTCTTTTTCTAGCATGAAATAGATAATCCATGATATAATGAATAAGAGGTGAGTAGTATGGAAGTCTTACCAGCAGATACCTTTTTGGTTGTCAATAAAACGGTTTTGCAAGATGATCGCAAGATTTTAATCAGTCTTTATGAGCCATTAATTGGTGGACTTGCCATCAACCTATACTATACGTTATGGACATATTTAGATCATCTTGAATTGATGTCAGTAGAATATACCCATAATACGTTATTAAATACGATGATGATTAGTGTATCAGAATTAACGGATGCTCGCTTGAAGTTAGAAGCGGTTGGACTACTTAGAACCTATGTCAAAAAGGGAAGTGTAAATAATTTTATTTATGAACTTTATTCTCCAGTGAGTGCGAAAGAGTTTTTAACAAATCCTATTCTTTCTTCTGCTCTTTATAAAGCTCTTGGTAAAGTAGAGTATGATAAGGTGGTAGAATATTTTAAAATGCCAGCGATTTCTTTAAAAAACTATGAAGAAATCACAGCGAAATTTAGTGATATCTTTTCTTGGAGTACTTCTTCTTTAAGAGAAATTGAAATCTACAATTTAAAAAATAAGGCAACAAGACCATTAGAGATTGTGTCTAAAATTGATTTAAATACAATATTTAGTCTCATTCCAGAAGAAGTTTTAAATGCAAAGAGTGTCACAAAAGAACTAAAAAATTTCTTAATAAAAATTTCTTTCATTTATGATTATGATAATGATACGATGGTTGAGTTAATCCGAAATTCTGTGACGGAAAAACATACCATTGATAAGGAAAAATTACGAGAACAAGCTGATAAGTATTATCAATTTGAACATTTTGGAAAACTACCAAGCCTTATCTATAAGAATCAACCAGAATATTTGCGGAGTACGAAAGCGGGGGTATCTAAGAGAATGCAGATGATTCATATGTTTGAAACGACGAGCCCTTATGATTTTATTGCCAGTAAATATAAAACGGGTACACCTTCGAATAGTGATTTAAAACTGCTTTCTTATCTACTAATCGATTTAGATTTAAAACCTGGTGTCGTTAATGTACTTGTGGATTATGTATTAAGAATTAATCGGAATAAATTAACAAAGAGTTTTGTAGATACTATAGCAGCTCAGTGGAAGAAGAGTAATATTGAAACCGTAGAAGATGCGATGAATATTGCCGAAGAAGAATATCGTCAAAGACAAAAGCAAACTTCTAAAAAAGTAGTCAAAGAAGAAAAGATACCAAGTTGGTATCATGAAGAAATAAAAGAAGATTTAGCAACCGATGAAGAAATTCAAAAACTGGAAGAAATGTTAAGAGGCTAAAAATGGAAGCATTGAAAAAAAGTTTAAAAGAAAAAGAATTTGTGAAAGTAGATTTGGATAAAGAATATGAGGAAGCTTTAAAAAATCCTGTCTTTTTAGAAATGGTTAAAAAGACTCGGCTCTCCAAAGAAGAGTTAAAAAATTATACTTCTTCTCTAGAAGATGCTGCCCTAGAATATGGACATTGCTTAGAATGTAAAAGTATTTTAGATTGTCCAAATAGAATGCGAGGACATGTCTATTTCCCTTTTGTACAAAAGGGAGTTCTCGATTTTGAATATAAGCCTTGTTCTTATCAAAAAAAATTAGAAAAAGAAACACGATATCAAAAAAATATTCGTTATTTTTCTGTTCCTAAAGTGTTACAAGATGCTTCCATGGATAATATTTTCAAGAAAGATAAAAGTCGTTTTGAAGCTATCTTATGGATTGGGGATTTCCTAAAAAAATATGAAGAGGATACTTTAAAGAAGGGCCTTTATCTTTATGGCAATTTCGGGTGTGGAAAGTCTTATTTGTTAGCGGCCCTAATGAATGAACTTGCGAAAAAAAATCATAAGAGTGCCATGGTTTTCTGGCCAGAATTTTTAAGACAAGCCTTTTATGATGATTTTAAAGAAAAATTTGAGTATGTAAAAAAAGTACCAATTCTTTTAATTGATGATATTGGGGCTGAAAATGTAACAGCTTGGACAAGAGATGAAGTGTTATGTCCACTCTTACAGTATCGAATGGATGAGGGGTTAGTGACATTTTTTACTTCTAATTTATCTTTAGAAGAACTAGAGGAACACCTATCTGTCTCTAAATCAGGAGTGGAAAAAATTAAAGCAGGAAGAATTATCTCTCGAATTCAGCAACTCTCTACTCCTCTTAATATGATTAGTAAAAACTTAAGAAAATAGAAAAAATACTTAACAAACGAAAAAGAATGTGTTACAATAAAGCTGTCAAAGGCAAAGATTAGGACATGATGGTTATATCCATTTTGAAAGCGAATTAGGGATGGTGGAAGCCTAAGCAAAGTGCATAATCATTACTACCTAGGAGCCGACTTCGAAAGAAATCTCCGGAGAAATCCGTTATCAAAAGAGTAAAAAGGTAGGATGGTACCGCGTTCATACGCTCCTTATAAGTAGTTATAAGGAGCTTTTTTATTGAGAAAGGAATAATTTATGGCAAAAAAGAAAAAGAAAAACAGTTTGAAGGATGTTAGAAATTTAAATGTCCAGTCGTTTTTAGAAAAATACTATGGAATTACACATGAAGGAATTTCTAACATGACACACAAGGTAGCAAGTAGTTTTTTCCCACAGTTAAAAAGAGCTTCTTTTGAATATATTCAAAAGAATCCAGAACTCGTTACTACGGGAAAAATTGTTCTTGTAGAGGATGTACAACATTTGATGGCACCTTATTTTATGCCAGAAGAATCCTTTGATAGTTCTATCGGATGCGATGAAAGAGAGAAAACCATTCAACAAATTGTAAACACTTTTGAGTTGATAGAGGAAAATAAATTAGAAGGGCTTCTTTTCATAGAGGGAGATAATCCTGTTGACCGGTATCTTTACCGACCTATGTTTCTACATAATCATTTTATCGAATATGGCTGTTTAGGAGAGATGATGGATGCAACAGAAAATCATACAGGGCTATTTCTTCGTAAGGATGGTACTTTAGTAGGATATCAACTGTTAAGTCATGGAGATAATACCTATGATACGATGAAGCTTTCTTCCTTAATGAGGCAGGCTGTTGGTATTACTAAAAAAACAGATACGATGGGAATTGTTTATGAAGATGGTGTGTTATCAATTGTAATGGATGGAATGGTTACAAAAAAGGATCAAAAATTAGATTTTAAAAAAGATTTATTACGATTGTTTCCATATTCCTCTTTACCAGTAGAAAAGGTGAAATATGAAGAGAAATCTTCTTTATTAGATGCTCCTGAAACCTACACCTTCACTAGTATGCCAAATTATGAACTAGAACAACTCATGCATGTTTATCGTGCCTCTGGGCAATTAGCTTACTATCATATTGTACGAAGAGAATTAGTCAAACGAACACAATCGACCAAAACATTTAGAAAAGAAAAAGAAAAATTAAAAATAAAAGAAATGAAAGAAGGAGAAGAATGATGATAAATATTAAAGAAAATGAAAAATTAAGTGTTATGAATCATAGTTGTGCACATTTGCTTGCGCAAGCTGTAAAACATCTATATCCTCATGCTATGTTCTGGGTAGGCCCTGTTATTGAAGAGGGATTTTACTATGATATCGATTTAGGCGATACTGTGATTACAGATGAGGATTTAGCAAAAATTGAAAAAGAGATGAAAAAGATTGCAAAAGATGGAAAGTGGATTGTGCGTCATGAAATTTCTAAGAATGAAGCTTTAGAACAATTTAAGGATGATCCTTATAAAATCGATTTAATCAATCGTATGGATGAAGAAGATACGGTTATTAGTTGCTATACCCAAGGAGATTTTACGGATTTATGTCGTGGACCACATGTCGAATCTGTAAAAGAACTGAAATATTTTAAACTCTTAAAAGCAAGTGGAGCTTATTGGAAAGGGGACGCTAATAATAAGATGCTTCAAAGAATTTATGGTATTTGTTTTGATACCGAAGAAGCTTTAGAAGCACACTTACAAGAATTAGAAGAAGCCAAGATGAGAGATCACCGTAAACTTGGTAAAGAATTAGAACTATTCATGTCTGATGACCTTGTTGGAAGAGGACTTCCTATGTTCTTACCAAAAGGATATATTGTATGGCAGGAATTAGAGAATTATATTAAAGAAAAAGAAAAGAAACTAGGATATCTTCATGTTATGACTCCTTGTGTTGGAAATGTGGAACTTTATAAAACAAGTGGTCACTGGGAACACTATAAGGAAAACATGTTTCCAGCCATGGAAGTAGAAGGAGAGTCTTTTGTTTTAAGACCAATGAACTGTCCACATCATATGATGATATACGCAAATAAACTTCACTCTTATAAAGATTTACCAATTCGGATTGGAGAAATTGCTCATGATTTCCGATATGAAGCAAGTGGTGCTTTAAAAGGAATTGAAAGGGGTAGACATTTCTGTCAAAACGATGCCCATCTTTTTGTAACACCAGAACAAATCAAATCTGAATTTAAAAACGTTGTAGATTTAATTTTTGATGTGTATAAAGATTTCCACATTACGAATTATCGTTGTGTTCTTTCTTTAAGAGATCCTAACGATAAAGCGAAGTATCACCCTGATGATGAAATGTGGAATAAAGCAGAAAATGAACTAAGAGAAGTTTTAAATGATCTTGGAATCGAATATACGGAAGAGATTGGAGAAGCTGCTTTCTATGGGCCAAAACTTGATGTTAACGTAAAACCAGCAGTTGGAAATGAGTATACTTTATCTACTTGTCAATTAGATTTTTGTCTACCTGCTAAATTTGATTTAAAATATGTTGATAGTGATGGTACGAAGAAGACTCCTGTTGTTCTTCACCGAGCTATTTTAGGGTCTCTAGACCGCTTTATGGCCTACATCATTGAAGAGACAAAAGGGGTATTCCCTGTTTGGTTAAGCCCTGTTCAAGTTAACATTTTACCAGTCAATAATGAGTATCACTTAGAATATGCGAAAAAGATTTATGACTGGTTAGAAAAAGAGGGTATTCGAGTTTCTTTAGATGATCGAGAAGAAAAAGTGGGATATCGGATGAGAGAATCTGTTATGCATAAAAATCCATATGCTTTAATTCTAGGTCAAAAGGAAGTAGATAATCAAACGATTAGTTTCCGTAAATATGGAACGGAAGAGACTAAAACCGTTTCTCAAGAAGAATTCCTTGCTTTTATAAAGCAACAAATTGCGAATAAAGATTAAAAGAGTTTCTAAAGGAAACTCTTTTGCATTTTTTCCTTTTCTATTGTATAATGTTTTAGAGGATGTGATGATATGACAAAACGAGACCCAATTAATATTTCTTCTTTGATTTTTTCTTTAGTAGCTTTGGTAATAGGCGTTGTTTTTTGCATTTATCAAGAGTCTGTTTTTGATGTAATTGGATATTTTGTAAGCGGTATATTAATCTTTTCTGGAGTAGTAAAGGCTTTTTTATATCTTTTTGGAAGACGAAGAGGAGGCTATACGATAGGAGATTTCTTAGTAGGAATATTCTTTATCGCTTCTGGAATTTTAATTGCTTGTTTTCCAAGTTTTATTCCGACAACGATTAGTTTGGTTTTAGGAATTTGTATTTTATTTAATGGAATTAATCGTTTAATTCTCTGCCTTGCGCTTCGAAGAGTTCAAGATTCTGGTTTTACGATTTTCTTAGTAGAATCTATTCTTATGATTCTTGTGGGAATTATTGTAATGACCAAATTACTTCTTCCTTTTATCGGCGTATTCATGATTATTTACGCCATTTCCGAATTAGTTGGTTATATTTATTATGTTAGCCAAAGTAAAGACTATTCAGAAGTACTCAATAAAAAAGTACCAAAAGAAGTAAAAGAAAAAGAAGCAAAAGAGGCTGTTATTGAAGAAGAATAAACTACTTACCAGTAGTTTTTTTCTTGCGTTTTGAAAGAAATTTGTGTTATAGTATAGCAAAGAAGGTTTTGTGCATATGAATAAAAGAGAAA
>CANROB010000029.1 GCA_947632115.1 uncultured Bacilli bacterium | reverse complement strand
TTAGCATGTTTTAAATTTTCTTAAAAATAAATTTACCCAATTTACAAAAAACTATTGATTTTTATTAGCAAGTTTTTGTGTCATGGAAAAAAGAGAAACATAGGATATCAGTAGCAGGTGAAAATATGAAGGTATATCTATTTGTGATGTTTGCAACTCTTATCTTATTTGCTGCGACAACCTTAGGGGCTTTTGGTGTCTTTCTTTTAAGAAAGATAAACCCTGTTGTGGAAAGAGTTTGTATGGGACTGGCTAGTGGGATTATGCTTGCTGCTTCTATCTTTTCTCTTTTATTACCGGCTTTAGAAACTAGCAGTTGTATGATGGTTATCTTAAGTTTTCTAGTGGGAGGGGTAATCCTATGGCTTTTAGATTCTTTATTTACTTGGAAGAATAAACAAAAGAGTCTCTTCTTTTTGGCAGTAACGCTTCATAACATTCCAGAAGGAATGGCAGTTGGGCTTGCTTGTACTCTTGCTTTTGAAGCAAATTCCTCTGTTACGATTGCGAGTGCGATTGCTTTAACTATTGGTATTGCTATTCAAAATATTCCTGAGGGAATGGCGGTTTCTTTTGCCATGATGGGTGAAGAAGCAAAAAAGAGAAAAGCCTTTTTCTATGGAGTACTTTCCGGTATTGTAGAACCTATTTTTGGACTTCTTATGGCGATTCTTTCACATCAACTACAATCTTCTATGCCAATTTTTCTATCTCTTGCTGCCGGAACGATGTTTTATGTTGTTGTGGATGAGTTGATTCCTAGTAGTAAAAAAGAAAATAGTAGTGCGGGGGTTGTTTCTTTTATGCTAGGGTTTGTCATTATGATGTATTTAGATGTTGTACTCGGATAACGAAATAGAATTATTTCGTTTTTTTTAGAAAACCAAATAAAATATGGTACAATAAAAATAGGTGGTAGTATGAAAAAAGTAGCTTTTTTAGGAACTCTTTTTGCGAGTGTTTTCTTTCTTATTATTGTTCATCAAGTTTTCATTTTAGGAAACGAGACAATAGATTCTTATTTTATCGAACAGGTTGTTTTAAATGGAAGAAGTGAATCGTTAACTATCTTGTGGAAAGCAATTACTTCCTTTTCTAGTGTGATTGCAATTGTTCTTTTAACACTCGTTTTCTTTTTTCTTTTTTCTAAGCGAAAAGAAAAAATGTATTTTTTAGGAAATGTAGCGGGAATTGTTTTTTTGAGTCAACTTTTAAAATTTTGTTTTCATCGTAGTAGACCTTTATTAGCTTATCAATTAGTGAAAGAG
Source organism: uncultured Bacilli bacterium (assembly GCA_947632115.1). GTDB lineage: Bacteria > Bacillota_I > Bacilli_A > RF39 > UBA660 > UBA5578. Next base: position 18,769 of record CANROB010000029.1, on the reverse strand, counting down.
TCAGGATACAGTTTTCCCTCTGGACATGCGATGGTAAGTACTGCTTTTTACGGGTATCTTCTTTATTGTCTTTGGAAAAGTAGTGCTCCTAAAATTCTAAAATGGCTAGGTAGTACCTTATTACCTTTTCTTCTTTTAGGAATTGGTTTTAGTCGTGTTTATTTAGGTGTTCATTATGCCACGGATGTTCTTGCTGGATTTTGCTTGGGAGTAGTTTTTGTCCTTTCCTATATTTGTTTTAAAGAAAAAGACTTAAAAAAAGAGAAAAAAAGACTATCTCGAAGTTTTCACTATGCGGGAGAGGGAATTGTTAGTGCTTTCTTGTCAGAAAGAAATATGCAAATACATGTTACTATCATGTTTCTTGTCATCTTCTTTGGAATTTATTTTCAAATTTCTCTTCCGGAATGGATTACCTGTCTTCTTCTTTTTGGAGTAGTGATTTCTTCCGAGATTATGAATACAGCCATAGAGACAGTTGTTGATATTGCGATGCCAGAAAAAAATCCCAAAGCAAAATTGGCAAAAGATTTATCTGCGGGAGGAGTTCTTGTTTTAGCGGTTGTAGCAGCCATTATTGGACTACTTATCTTTTTACCAAAGATTGGTCTTTAGGAAATTTAAAATTGTCGCTTTACTTTAGAAAACTTTTGACAAGTTTTCTTTTTTTTGAAATTGCATTTCTTTGTTGTATCAAAGGGGTTACTATGGTATAATAACAATAGAATAAAGAGTGGTGAAACATGAAAATATATTTGTTTTTAAATGATAAGATAATGAAATTTATGCTACCAAACGAAGTCGCTGGTAGTTTTAGTTTTGATGAAAAAGAAGAAGAGGAGGATAAACTTATCAATGTAGAGGCTAGAGATACTTCTTGGGTTTTATATTCAACAGTTAGTGTAAAGGTTCTACAAAGAGGAATCGAAGTAAAAGAAGTTCCCCTTGTACCCAACCAGTTTTATGTGATTGTACGGGAGGGAAAACAATATCTCATCCATTCTACGCCTCTTTTAGAAGAGGATGTAGTTCCTTTTGCGTATACCAATAATCTATCTTTGGTAGTAGGTTCTACAGCAGAATGCAATATTCAATATCAGTGTCCACTTTTAAAGACGGCTGCTTTCAAAGTGAGAGTTGTTGGTTCAGAAGTTGTAATTGAGAGATTATCAAAAGATCCACTCTATATTAATGATAAAATTGAAGTTTCCAGTGCTTTTGCTATAAAATTTGGAGATGTTTGCAATTTATATGGTTTAAAAATTGTTTTTTTAGAAGGACTTTTACTTATCAATAAAGTAGGGACTTCTGTCAATGTAATAGAAATTTCTGCGAATATACAGCGGAAAGTGATTACCAAACAAAAAGATAATCAAAGTTTGGAAGTAAGAGATATTGATCTTTATAGTAAAGATGATTATTTTTCAAAATCCCCTCGTATTCGAAGAAGTATTGAAAAAAGAACCATAAAAATTAGTGATCCACCAAAACGAGAGGGAGAAAAAGAACTTCCTACCATTTTGACTATTGGACCAATGCTTACGATGGGTGTTATTTCAATGGTTACCTTCGTAAATACTGTTGCTAAAGTCTTAAATGGAAGTTCTACTTTGGGACAGTCTTGGCCACAATTACTTACAGCAGGTGCCATGTTAGCGACGATGCTGGTTTGGCCTAATTTAACGAGAAAATACAATAAGAAAATGCAGGAAGAGAAAAATAAAGAGATTACGGATAAGTATCACCGTTATCTCCAAACCCAAGAAGAAGAGTTAATGACAGAGTTAAAACTCCAAAAAGAAATTCTTATTGAAAATCTAATATCTGTTGAGGAATGCGCTAAAATCATTCAAAATAGAACCATTCGGTTTTGGGATAAACGAATGGATCAAAACGATTTCTTAGTAGCTAGAATAGGTATTGGTAATGAGAAATTAGCAGTAGATGTCAATTATCCGGAACAAGGATTTACTGTGGATGAAGATGATTTAAGAAGAAGTCTAGAACAGTTAGTTAAAAAATTTGAATATATTGATAATGTTCCTTTAGGTTATTCTTTTTATGATAGTAGAATTACCGCTATTATGGGAACAGAGGAGAAAAGCTATGCTTTTGTCAATAATATTATTCTTCAGTTCATTACATTTTATAGTTATGAAGATGTCAAAATTGTATTATTTACGAATGAAAAAAATAAACAACGATGGGATTATATTAAATATTTAAATCATAATTTCAACAATGCTAGGGATTTCCGCTTTTTTGCTTCTAACGCCGATTCTAGAAAAGAAGTAGCAGATTATCTCGAAGTAGAAGTAAATAGAAAATCAGGGGATGAAGAACATCCTACTCCTCCTTATTATCTTGTTATTATTGATGATTATGAGGATATTAAACGGTATAATTTTTTAAAGACTATTACCGAGTCGGAAAACAATCTGGGTTTCAGTTTAATTATTTTGGAAAATCGTTTAAGTCGTCTTCCAAGTAAATGTAATAACTTTATTACTTTGGGGGATAAGACTTCTGGAATCTTAAAGAATTCTTACGAAAATCAAGAACAATCTACTTTTTATGATGAAATAAAGTATGATATTGATATGATGAATATTGCCCGTACTTTATCAAATATTCCTATTGAATTTGAAGAAGAAGTAGGTTCCTTACCAAATTCGATTACATTCCTAGAAATGGAAAGGGTAGGAAAAGTAGAGCAGTTAAATATTTTAAACCGTTGGAATACCAATGACGCAACAACTAGTTTAAAAGCAGAAATTGGTGTCGATGAACAAGGTAAATGGATGAATTTGGACCTTCATGAAAAATACCATGGTCCTCACGGATTGATTGCTGGTATGACTGGTTCCGGAAAGAGTGAATTTATTATTACCTATATTCTTTCGATGGCGATTAATTATAGTCCAGATGATGTTGTGTTTATTTTAATTGACTATAAAGGTGGAGGTCTTGCTTTTGCTTTTGAAAATAAAGTAACAGGAGTTTCTCTTCCTCACTTAGCAGGTACTATTACCAACTTGGATAAAGCAGAAATGGACCGTACTTTAGTTTCTATTGATAGTGAGATTAAAAGACGTCAAAGAATGTTTAATGAAGCAAGAGATAACTTAGGAGAAAGTATTATCGATATCTATAAATATCAAAGATTCTATAAAGAAGGAAAATTGAATGAACCAATTCCACATCTTTTTATTGTCTGTGATGAGTTTGCCGAATTAAAAAGTCAACAACCTGACTTTATGGATAACCTTATTAGCATTGCCCGTATTGGTCGTTCCCTAGGTGTTCACTTAATTCTTGCTACACAGAAACCAACCGGTGTCGTAAACGATCAGATCTGGTCTAACTCTAAATTCCATATTTGTTTAAAGGTACAAGATGCTTCAGATAGTAATGAAATGTTGAAACGTCCTGATGCAGCAAATTTAAAGCAAACGGGTAGATTTTATTTACAAGTAGGGTATGATGAGTATTTTGCGCTTGGTCAATCAGCTTGGTGTGGAGCAAAATACTTCCCATCTGATCGAATTGTCAAACAAGTAGATAAAAGTATTAATTTTTTAAATGACAATGGATATCATATTAAAAATATGCAATTTTCAACAGGCTCTAAAGGTGTTGCTAAGGGAGAACAAATTTCTGCTATTATGACAGAGATTATTGATACGGCTAAAAAGACTGGAAAATTTGCCAAAAGATTATGGTTAGATAACATTCCAGCGGTCATTGTTGTAGATGATCTTTATCAAAAGTATGATGCTTTATTAGATAACCAAAGTATTAGAGCTATTGTGGGAGAATATGATGCTCCTGAAAGACAGGAACAAGGACTTTTGGTATACGATTTCCTAGAAGAAGGAAATACTGCTATTTATGGAATGGATGGTTCAGAATACGAAATGGTATTAAATACGATTATCTATTCTAGTATTATTAAATTCTCACCAGAAGTTCTTCAATATTACATTTTAGATTTTGGTTCTCAAGGATTTAGAAGATATGAAAACGCACCACATGTGGGTGGAGTTGTTTGTGCTGGGGAAGAAGAGGAATATCAAAACTTCTTTAAAATGTTGAAAAAAGAATTGGAGAATCGAAAGAAGACGTTATCGTTATCAGGAGAAGATTATAAGACGTATCGTCAAACTCATCAGGATATGCCTTTATGGATTATCGTGATGAATAACTTTGATTCCATTTTAGATAATGATAAAAATTTATATGATACATTCCCAGAGTATATCCGAGATTCTGAGAGGTATGGAATTGTTTTCCTCATTACGGCAACAGGTGTAAACTCTATTGCTAGAAGAATTTCTCAAAATATTAATAATAACTATGCATTAAAATTAAAAGATCCTACAGATTATTCTCTTGTTTTTAATGATAGTAAGAAGTTAATACCAAGAGATATTTTCGGAAGAGGAATTTATCATGATGATACTCTTCATGAATTTCAAACAGCGTCTATTGTAGAAGATGATGCTACTTTAGCGAATTTCATGCGTACAAAAATAGAGGCTTTAAATAATCAATATATCGTACGTGCAAAAGCAATTCCAGTATTACCAGAACAAGTAACATTCTCTTATGTAGAAAAGGATATTAAGGGTATGAATCGTGTACCTATTGGAGTAGATAAGAGCGATTTAGTCGTTGCGAAATATGATTTTACCAATATGGTTGGTACCGTTATCACTTCCAATAAATTACGTTATGTTACTTCGTTTGCCTTCAGTTTATTAGAAGTGCTAAAGCGAATTCCTAACACAAACATTACCGTTTTTGACCCTCTTCAAATGTTAGCTAGAAAACAAGATATTTGCCACTGGATAACTTCTTCTTTTGATCAAAAGTTAGACGAGTTAATAAACTTACTTCAACAAGAAAAAGATACGGCTTCTAATCAAATAGAGGTTATTTATCTTTACGGTATGAGTAAAATCTTAGATTATGTTACTGATAAAGAAAAACTAGTGAAGTTATTTGAAACCGCTAAGAAAAATGAAAAGGCAGTGATTCTTGTTTCCGATGATGTTGCTAAATTAAAGAGCTTTGCTTTTGAAAAATGGTATCAAGGAAATTTCTCTGCTGGTGATGGAATCTTTATCGGTAAGGGTGTTTCTGAACAGAATCTTATTAAATTATCTAATTTCAACAATGAACTTTTAAAAGAATACAAGACAGATACCGGATTTCTTATTTCCGAATCTTCTTATCGTATCGTAAAACTTTTAGAGTTTGAAAAGATGCCAGAGGAGGAAGAAGAATGAATAATAAAGTTTTAATCAAAATTATTTTTCCAGAATTAGATAAAGAATTTGATCTATTTATTCCTGTTAATGAGCAGATTTGGAAAATTAATAAGATGGCTGTGAAATCCATTTTCGACTTAAGCGGTATTCGTTTAGAACCCAAAGCAGAATATTTATTTATGAATAAAAGAACAGGAAAATTTTATGATGGGAATCAAACAATTTTGGATACGGATATTCGAAATGGAACTGAAATCGTCATGATTCGTTGCCAAAATTAAAATATTCATTGTAAAAAAGTGTAAAAAAGGTTGACAACAGTAAAATAAAAATGCGATAATACAGGTAGATAAGGTAGTCTTATCGATATAGCTTTGAAAAGGAGAGGATAAAATGGCAGCTATAAATCAAGAAAACGTTTCACAATTAGCTGGTCACGTTAATAGTGCTAATGATTCTTTCAATAGCCAATTAACAAACGGTGTTGCAACGTTCTCAGGAAAAATTGAAGAAGTTTGGGAATCAGAAAGGGCATGTCAATTTGCAAAAGCATTGAAAGATACTATTGTTGAAATTGGTAACAGCTACAAACAAAACATTAATGGAATTGTAGAAGCATTAAAAACAAATGTTCAAAATTACAATCAATTCAATAATGGTAGTGTAAGTGTTCCAGCAATTCCAGAAGTTAGTTTTGATGCATCTTCATTAGATGGTGTTCAAGCAAAATTCTCTGATGGATTTGAAGGACTTAGAGATGGTCGTACTGTTTCAGAGGTTGTAGAATATTTTGATCAAATGAGAACTCAAATTCAAGATGAGTTAGCAGCTTCAGAATCTTCTATTAAAGGTTCTCAAGCATTTGATAATGCTGATGAGCAAGCCGCTGTAGCAGCAGCATTTGCTAGAGTTAATCAATTATTCAATCAATCTATGGATCAATTAAGAGGAGATTTACAAACTGCATTGTCTGAGGTAGACGAAAGCGCTGCTAATCTTACTAGTACCAATACTAGTAACGTTAGCTAGTTAAGATAACCTTTTGTTATTTGTAGCAACTATTGAAAGATAGTTGCTATCTCTTTATAGAGAGGTGACTATATGATAAGAATAAAATGTGCGGAATTAGGGACAACGATTGACCAAATGAAAAGGGTTGTCGAAGAATATGAACAAAATACCAGAGAAATTCATTGGATTTTCGAAGAACTCTCACACTATTGGTGGAGTAATAAAACAAAAGATTACTATATGCGCATTCAAGAAAATGAATTGGATATTCAAAAAGTAGTTTATGGACTTCGTAAAGAGTTAGTGGCATTTGAGGTAGCCCTTATGCAATATGAAAAATTTGGTGATGTAATAGAATGTGATATCGAGAGCAAGGATTATATTTTGCGAAGATATGATAGTTTAATTGGTCGTATTGAAAACACGATGTATGATTATAGTCATTTAACGGTACCTGAGATGAATATTCGTTCAAGTATTGATGCACAAAATCAAAGGTTAAAAAGAGAAGCGGAAAAATTAGCAACCATTAAAGGAAAAACCAGATTGCAAGTGGAAAAAATTGAATTGATTGAAAATCAATTACGAAATTCTTTGAGGGATATTTCAGAAGTGAAAACAGAAGCCGATTTGACATTTGAAGAAGTGGCGAACGGAGAGTTTTCTTCTCAGTCTGCTTTTGATTTAGAAAAGAGTAGACTAGCTAGTAGTCAATTAGAGCCTCGATTAGCGGATGAGACGAGTCTTATTCAAAAATTGAAGTTTTTCATGAATGAAATTCCTCGTTTCTACGATACACCTACTATGAGAATGGTAAGAGAGATTAATCAAACTTTCATCCTTTCTCTAGAGCGAATTGCCGAGAATAATAGGTATTTTAAACGGTATATAGATGAAAATAGTCGAGAATATCAAGAGTTAATTGAAAAAAATATTCAAAATTTAGAGGAACAATAATATGGATGAAAAAGTAATATATCAAGTACTTTATGAGGAATTGAAAAAAATTGACAATCAATTAGAAAATGTCATTGCTAGTCTGCAAGATTTAAAAGGAGAAGTGGGTGACAATTTTTCTTGTGATCGAAAACCTTATTTGGGAAAAGACCTTTTAGAGACAAAAGAAAAAATAGAAGAATTAGAAAAGAGATTATCACAAGATATCTTATTAAAGGTATCAAGATTACGATAATCTTTTTTTTATCTAGAAAAAAGATGATTCATGATATAATAAATATAGATAGTAGGTGATAATCCATGTTATTTTCAATGGATCATTCTTATGAAAAAAGTAGTAGTCGTTTAGAATCAGTAGAGATTACTGGTTCTTTAACAGGACAATCTAGTCCAGTAGATACTTATGAAGAAATAGAAACGTATACAGAAGAAAGTGAGATTTCTTTAGAAGAATTTTATGCGGAACAAAATAAGACTGCCGAAGAGTATCTAGCGGTTTTTGAGGAAACTATCAAAAATACGGAAAAAGAAAAGAATCGCTTAGAAGCTTTTCGGGAAGATTTATATATGAATGCATCAACAATATCTTCCGCTATTCATTTAAATGAAGATATTATTGCAAGCAAAATCGGAAGCTTTTCGGATGATGATTCTTTAAAAGAGGCATTTGGAATTACGAATGAAGAATGGAAAAAGTTAGATGATGAAGAAAAAAGAAAACTAGTCATTGAAAAGACACCATCCGGAAAAGAAGCCTATGAGAATATTCTTCGTTTCCAAGAAGAGGTAGATTCCATGACAAAAGAAGTAACGGCAGGAGAATTTTCAACCTATGAAGAATATGAGAGTGCAATAGAAACGCTAGAAACCGATCTTGCTACGTTACAATCTTATCAATATTCCTTGAAACAACAAATGAAGGAATACCCATATCTTCAATTATCAGCTACCAGTGATTATCTATCTTATGTAGAAGGCCAAAAAAATAATCCAACTCCTGTTGATTTATCCCAATTGATGTTAGAGTCACATACGGCTCAATATATGGGAAATGTAAATATAGTTTCTCTAGCGAAAGCAGTTGAAAAGGGAGAGGTTCCTGCTTATTCCTCAAAGGCACTTTTAGATAGTATCCGTTATGATTTATTAACGGAAGAAGATAAAATGATGTATAGTTATCTTTATGATACGAAAGGTGCTAAAGAGGCTTATAATTACATTAAAGCGATAGAAGATAGACTGAATAATACGGCAGGTAAAAAAGAAGCTGAAAAGTTTATCAAAAGTATTTCTGGAGCGGATGGCAAAATAGATGTTTCTGCTTGGAACAGCGCAAAAGCAGCAGGAAAAGGTCTAGTAGATGGAATTGAAAACTGGGGAGAAGGCATTATCAATGTCTTTAAGACAGAAGGGATGCTTTCTACCAATCAATATGCTCAGATGTATATTTTAGAAGCATTAGAAGAATCTAAAATATTGTCAATGACTTATCAAGTAGGAGAGACGACTGGAAATATGGCTCCATCGATAGCGGCTTCTTTAATCGTTTCTGCGGTAGCATCTCCTTTAGCCGGAAAAGTAACTGGTACCGCCCTTATGGGAGTATCAGCGGCAGGAAACGCTAAGAATCAGGCTTTAATTAATGGAAATGAAATTGCCTCTTCCTATATATATGGAGCTTGTATCGGACTATCAGAAGCAACTCTAGGTTATTTTTTAGGTAAAATTCCAGGACTAAGTGAAACATCCGGATTAACGCTTAAGAATCTTTTTATGGAAGGAGTGGAAGAATTCACTCAGGAATGGGTAGATGCCGGACTTCAAGTAGCTATTTTAGGGTCTGATGTAGATTGGTCCGCTATTCCTAAGCAAGCAACAGATTCCTTTTTGATGGGAGTATTAATGGCGGGCTTGATGAATGGTGGGGAATCTTTCATTAATCTTTCTATTGATGGCGTTGAAACGCGTATTAACTCTTCCGAAGTCTTTGAGTATTTATCTACTCATGAAGGAGCAACCATTACAGAAGCCATCACAGAATTGCGTTCTAAAATTAATCTTTTTTCGAATAATAAAAATATTCCGCAGAATATGTCTTATACAGAACTTTGCCAATATTTAGATTCTTTTTCTAAGATGAAGTGTTTAAAAGCGTGTGGTGCTCTTATTAATAATGCTTATCAAAATGGTAATTTTGATGATGTTCAAGTTTTACTCCATCAGTTGAAAGATTATTTGGTAAAGGAACAAAAGTTTACTACTTCTAATGCAAATAATATTCTTGAAAATCTTCAAATACTCTTACTTATTCAAAGAGGATATGATAAATATTGGAATTCGGAAATCAATGCAGAAATCAGATTTTCTAAAAACTCTAGTCAAGAAGTAATTGATTGTGCTGATGAGATTATAAAGAGGATAAAAATGCTTCCTCCTGAACTTCGAAATCTCCTCCATAGTATGTGCTTTTATGATACTTTAGATCCTGAGAATCTTTATTTTGAAGATGAATATGATATACCTGATTTTAGAAGTGCAGCATCAGCAGGATTCGGGCTAATCAATTTCTGGACAACAGATCTTTCAAGTATTAACATGCGAACTCTTGCTCATGAGCTTGCTCATCTTTATGATACTGCCTATGCTTATCTATTAGGAGTCAGAAGAATTAGTAAATCTGCTGAGTGGAAGGATGCTATGCAAAAAGACTTGGCATATAATGGGAAGGAAGGAGTTACTGAGTATGCAATCTCTACTTCTTCTATTGAAGATTTTGCTGAATCTGTTTCATTCTTTTATTATGATCCATCTATACTAGATTTTTATCCAAATCGAAAGAAAATATTAGAAAGAGTTCTTCCAAAGCGTACTGTTACCATGGGGGAAATATATGATGAGGCGATGAAGACAATTCCTAAATCAAAAAATGCATTTGAAAACTTTTTATCTTCTGGGGATTACAATTACTTCAATAGTAATAGTGCGATTCGAGATAGTATGAGCCAATTTTCGGTTGAGGAATGGCAAGCATTTTATAACTATAGAACATCTCATTTAAACGAAATATATGATACTTGTATTATGCGACTTGTAAAAAAAGGGTACGTGGAACCATATACTCTATTAACAGCTTATATTAGGACTGGAAATGCTGAATTAATCGACTCAGATCCCAATATTATGCAGTCAGTAGCGTCTTATTCTTTGCAAGAGTGGAATGAGATTCTTTATCCTTATGGTCAAATATCATCATTTAAAACTCCTGCTAGGAGTACTGTTGTGTATTTGGATGAAAGAGGAAATGAGGTTTCTAAAGAAGAAGGGGTAAGGGTACATATTACAGAATTTGATGAAAACGATAAAATTATTAATGAAATGGGAGGAGATTGTACTTCTATTTTAGAATAAAAACGATAAAGAAAACTAGAAATGAAAGGATACAAAAAAAGTAAGCAGAAAAAAGTGTTTACTTTTTTTAAATGGAAAAGGTGTATTCTCATATATTTCATGGTATAATGAACATAGATAGTAGGTGAAACTCCGTGTTATTTTCAATGGATCATTCTTATGAAAAAAGTAGTAGTCATTTAGGTTCAGTAGATGTTACCGGTTCTTTAACAGGACACTCTAGTCCGGTAGATACCTATGAAGAGATAGAAACGTATACTGAAGAAAGTGATTTTTCTTTAGAAGAATTTTATGCGGAACAAAATAAAACTGCTCAAGAATATCTAACTATTTTTGAAGATACTATTAAGGATACGGAAGCAGAAAAAAAGCGTTTGGAAGATATGGGAAAAAAGTTAACCAACAGCGCTACACTAATAAATAATGCGATTCGGCTTAATGAAGATGTAATAGCAAGTGCCATTGGAAATTTTTCGTATGGGATTTCTGTTGAGGAGACGCTTGGAATTACAGATGAAGAATGGAAAAAATTAGATTATGAAGAAAAAAGACAGTTAGTCATTGAAAAAACAGTTTCAGGAAAAGAAGCCTATGAGAATATTCTTCGTTTTCAAGAAGAATTAGATTCTATGACGAAAGAATTAACGAATGGTGAATTTTCAACCTATGAAGAATATGAGGAAGCGATAGAAACAAAAGAAAAAGATATCGCTACTTTAAAAGCTTATCAATATTCTCTGAAACAACAAGCAAAGGAATATCCATATCTTCAATTATCAGCTACCAGTGATTATTTATCTTATGTAGAAAACCAAAAAAATAATCCAACGCCTCTTGATCAATCCCAATTAATTTTAGATGAATATTCGGCTCAATATGTTGGAAATGTAAATGCCGTTGCCCTAGCAAGAGCGGTTGAAAATGGAGAGGCTCTTGCTTATTCCTCAAAGGCAATTCTAGGTAGCATCCGTTATGATTTATTAACGGAAGAAGATAAAATGATGTATAGCTATCTTTACGATACGAAAGGAGCCAAGGAAGCTTATAATTATATTAAAGCGATAGAGGATAGGCTTAATAATACAGCTGGTAAAAAAGAAGCAGAAGAGTTTATCAAAAGTATTTCTGGTGCGGATGGCAAAATAGATGTTTCTGCTTGGAACGGCGCAAAATCAGCAGGAAAAGGATTTGTAGATGGAATTGAAAACTGGGGAGAAGGAATGATTAATATCTTCAAGACAGAGGGAATGATTTCTACCAATCAATATGCTCAGATGTATATTTTAGAAGCATTAGAAGAATCTAAAGTATTAACAACGACTTATCAAATAGGAGAGACAAGTGGGAATATGGCTCCATCGATAGCGACCTCACTTATCGTTTCTGCGGTGGCATCTCCTCTAGCCGGAAAAGTAACTGGTACTGCCCTTATGGGATTATCCGCTGCAGGAAATGCCAAAAATCAAGCCTTAATTAACGGGAATAAGATGGCATCTTCCTATGTGTATGGAGCTTGTATAGGATTATCAGAAGCAACCCTAGGATATTTCTTAGGTAAAATGCCAGGATTAAGTGAAACATCCGGATTAACACTTAAAAATCTTTTTATGGAAGGAGCGGAAGAGTTTACTCAGGAATGGGTAGATGCAGGACTTCAAGTAGCCGTCTTAGGAGCGGATGTAGATTGGTCTACCATCCCTAAGCAAGCGACAGATTCCTTTTTGATGGGAGTATTAATGGCAGGGGTGATGAATGGCGGTGCAGCAGCAACAGAACTTGTTATTAATGGAGTGGAAACAAAAATTAATGCCAATCAAGTTCTCGATTATATAGAAGAACATCCTGATAGTTCCATTGAAAATGCGATTTCTATGACTAGTAGACTTCCATTTGGAAGTGAAGATGCTTTCTCAGTTTATGATTTTTATAAGATGGATAGTACTGCTACAACGGTTAGTATAAAACTTTTAAATAGTTTATTAAACGACTCTGATATGATTGCCAAATTTCAAAACTTTAATCAAAATACAAATGTGTTTACAGAAACAAAAGATTTTTATTTACAATCTTTAGAGTTATATGTTGCTTCCATGCAAAAAGATGGAAAATCCATTACTCCGTCTATGGAATCAAATTTATCCAAAATTTTTGGTAATAATTGGGAAAATGTTAAAAGTGAAATAGAATTATTACAATATGCTGAAGAAGATTTTAACTTTAGTCAAAAAGGTGTTAGTATTACTAATTTAAATAGTCTACTTTTTAGTGATGAAAGTGTTCGAAGATTTATTGATTTTTCCCATAACAGGTATATGTTTTCAAAAAGTCAGGTCTTCTATGTAAATGCGATAAATGAATATGTTCAAATGCTTCAAGAAAAGGGATGTACTCTTTCTTATGACATGATAGCTAGACTAAATGCGATTAATTCAGTTGTGAAATCAGATGTTCCTAGTATAATGAGTGCCTTAGGAAATCCAGAATATGCAAATACTGCCAATTTTCTTCAAAGCACTTTAGCTAATCAAGATACTTTTAATCAGTTTATGCAGGAAGTATATTCTTTATCTCCTAAAGAAGCTTATGCGAGGGCGGATGTTTTTTATCGATTTTATCGTGATATTCAGAAAAGTGGGTTAACACTAAATACCGAAATGATGAGTAGACTAGAGGATATCAATGCTTTATTCAGACAAAAAGTTAATTACAGGACCGACATTTTCAGAAAGTATAGTGAATATGGGGCAAATCAAAATGCTGTTCGCCGTTTAGCAATTAACCCTCTTGCTAATCCGAAACTTTATAATAAAATGATAGCGAAGGTACAAGAATACTATCCTTTCTTGTCAGCAGCTAATGCTGCAAAATTACTAAGGGGAATTGATGTGACAGGGGTTTGTAGTTATGCTACGGCTATCAATGAACTTCTTGTCTATTATGATGGCAGAGAAGCACAATTTAAATCGGATTTTGGGATGGATTTATACCGTGTGGAAAATGGTCAAAAAATAGTGAATACAGAACTCATTTTAACAGATTTATACTGCTTTGCTAATCAAAATAATAACAATCTTATTTCTTTTGAAAATGGTAAGTATAAGATTGAAGACGATAGCAAACAATTCTTTATGTCAGGTCTATATTTTAGAAATACAATGCTCTTAAATAAGTGGTTGCAATCTAAAGGTGTACAAGCAAAGTGGGATAGCAAGATTTATTATTCTAATTATGATCCTATTAAAACGGGTGAGATGGATATTTCTAGTTTGCAAGACAAAATAATCGAATCATTAGCTTCAGGTAAAACAGTAGCTTTAGATGCGCATACGAAAAATCCAAAAATATTTGAATTCGGTTTTTATCCAACCAATCCAAAATTTTCCCCACAATTTTCTACTGGATTTGGACCAGATGGAGGGGGACATTCTGTTTTGGTTACAGGAATCGCGGAAAATGGAGATTTAATAGTTAGTTCTTGGGGAAAAGAACATACTATGAAACTTTCAGAATTAAAAAATGGAAACATAAGTGTTCATATTGGTTCATTACAATAGGAGGTTTTATGAAATATATTAGTAGTCAAGATATTCAAGATTTAATTCCTAATCAAATAGATATGGGATTAGCAGAAGCAAAGGGGTTAGCGAAAAACCAAACGTTAACAGAAGAATATTTTCTTGCTCAGTCCCTTTATTATCATTTCTTAGAGATGTATTTAGAAAAAAAATTAGGCCTTTTTGAGCAAGAAAAGAAATTTCCTTCTACTTGTAGACCAGTAGAAGAGAGTGAAAAAGATATTTATCAATCATTATCAAATCATCGCTATTTTTATATTCGAAATACTCTTTATGTTGAAAATCTTTTAAAAAGCGAAATTGGTATACTATTTAATCATGCAAAGGATGAAGAATTAACAGAAGAGGTAGAAAATTTAATTCAATCTACTTTGACAAAAGTAATTACTACCCAAAAAAATCAAGAACATTTTATCACCAATTATGGACCAGCATCAGAGCCTTATTTCGCACCTAATGATATCCTAGTATTAGGTCTACGATTTGCAGAAGAGGATGATAGTCTATATAGATCAGAAGAAGAGTGGATGAAGGATTATATGAATAGAAGAGCCGTTATTACAAACATGGTAGAGTCTTTACCACAATACTTTTCTAATCAATTAGGACAAGATGTTCAAGTTATAGAATATTTTTCTGAAAGCGTAAAAAAAAAATCAAGTGATGAATTAAAGCGTTAAATTTTTGAAACCGTTTTGAGTGATAGGGAATTTTAAAAGATTCCTTTTTTTATAAATAAATGTCAATTTATTGTCCAAAATAAGTAAAAAGGTATCGAAAAGTAAGAATTTGTGCTAGAATGAAAAATGAAAAAGTAGGAGGGATATATATGAGATGTGTTGCGATTAAAGGTGTTCGTGAATTTGAAGTAAAAGAGATGCCAGAACCAGTTGCGCAAAACGGAAATGTTTTAGTGGATGTAAAAAAGACGGGAATCTGTGGCTCAGACATTCATTATTGGGTATCAGGAGCTCCGGTTGGACTTGTTATGGGACATGAGTATTGTGGTATTGTAACAGACCCAGGTAGTAGAGAAGATTTAAAAGTAGGAGATAGAGTAACTGCTCTTCCAATTTCTCCTTGTGGCCATTGCCCAGCTTGTTTAACAGGAAATCCTCAATATTGTCCAGAGACTTGGACTTATGCGACGGGACTTTCTTTGACGAATCCAGGGGGACTTGCTCCAAAAATGGCTATTCGTCCTGACATGGTAATTAAGGTACCAGATAATATATCTGATGAAGAGGTAGCTATGGTAGAGCCAACTGCTGTTGGATTACATGCTATTCATTTAGCCGATATCAAAGTAGGTACAAGAGTACTTGTCATTGGTGGAGGAATCATTGGTCTTGTTTCTGCTATGTTTGCTAAAATGGAAGGAGCAACTTATGTTGCCATTTCCGAAACAAATGCAGCTCGTGGTGAAAAGGCTGTAAAATTAGGAGTAGCAGATGAGTGGTTTGATGCGAAAGACCCAGAAGTTGTGAATAAATTGATTGCCAAAACAAATGGTGGATTTGACTTTGTCATTGAATGTTGTGGAAATGCTCCTGCCGTTAGTACGGCCTTAACCGTAGTAAAGCCAGGTGGAAGAACCATTCTTGTTGGAGTATCTATGGATGCGGTAACGATTCCAACGGTTTTAGCGGTTATGAGAGAGCTAGATGTTCAAGGAGCTATTGCTTATACGAGGGAGGAATTCCAAACTTGTATTGATTTAATGGCACAAAAGAAAATTAATGTTTTGAAATTTGTCGATGACATTGTTGGACTTGATCAAGTTCAAGCATCTTATGAAAGATTGACATCCGGAACCGATGATGCGGTTAAAATTTTAGTGGATCCTAATCGATAAAAGTTAAGAAGTTCTTAACTTTTTTTCTGAAGAAGGAGGAATATGAAAGTAATTACGGTAAAACAGCCTTTTGCAACGCTTATCGCGGAAGGATTAAAAGAATATGAATTTCGTACTTGGAAGACGCACTATCGTGGAGAAATTTTAATCCATGCAGGGAAAGGTGTTGATAAAAAGGCCATGAAGCGTTATGAACATTTAGGCCTTTCTTATCCATCAGGTGTTCTTTTAGCGCAGGCTACCATTACCGATTGTGTTTATATCGATGAAAAAATGATGGATCAATTAGCGAAAAAAGACCCACTAGTTTATTACGGAATTCTTCATCAAGAAACTTGGAATGGATATGGCTTTAAACTATCCAATATTCAGAAAGTAAAGCCAGTTTCTGTGAAGGGAAAACTTGGATTATGGGAATATGATGGAGAAATTTCCTATTTAGAATAACTTCAAAAAATGAAGTGGACTAACCGATAAGAGAGTCAATACAGGCTTTATTCTATGGTTAGTATCCTCTAATCATGGATAAATAATGAGACTTATTTACAATTTTTGGCTGTAGATAAGTTTTTTGTTAGGAGGAATTCATATGTTTTTATCGATTGTGCTATTAATCTCAGGTTTCTTTTTACTGACAAAAGGAGCTGATTATTTCGTAGATAGTTGTAGCAAAGTAGCGAAAGCACTCGGCGTATCTTCTTTGATTATTGGCCTTACAATCGTTTCTTTTGGAACGAGTGCACCAGAAGCTGCTATTAGTGTTATAGCGTCCCTACAGGGAAATAATGATATTTCCATTAGTAATGTTGTCGGTTCTAACCTTTGTAATTTATTATTAGTACTCGGGGTAAGTGGGATATTTGGTTCTTTAACGGTCAAAAGAAAAATTGTTTTTCGCGATATGATTTATTCAGTATTTTCCTATATTGTTTTAACCATTCTCACTTTTGGCTTTTTCTTAGAAGGAAAAGATACGGGAGTTCTTACTAGAACCAATGGACTAATTCTTCTTTGCTTTTTGGCAATCTATCTTTATGCGTTATTAATAGATGCTAAAAGATCAAATGTGGAAAAAGAAGAAAGGCCTAAAATTAAGATAGTGGATTTTGTTTATATTATTGGAGAAATTTTAGGAATTGCTATCGGCGGAGAACTGATTGTTGAAAGTGCGACTTCTCTTGCTAAAGGGATAGGAGTAAGTGATAATGTTATTGCTCTTACCATTATAGCAATTGGGACCTCCTTGCCAGAATTAGTTACTTCCGTAATTGCAACGAAAAAAGGAGAGACAGATATCGCTATCGGAAACGTTATAGGCTCTAATATCTTTAATACTTTTTTTGTTTTAGGTCTATCTAGTGCTCTAAGCCCAATTTCTTATGGGGTAGATACCATGATTGATATTTTAATCCTTTTAGTAGTTGGCCTCATCGTTTTTATTCTCGTTTTAAAAAATTATCGAATTGGTAGAAAAAAGGGACCATTTCTTCTTTTCCTCTACGTTCTTTATATGATTTATATTTTAAGTCGCTAAAGGAGAATAAAAATGAAAATCGAAAGTATTTTTAAAAATTTAGAATACCTAGAAGAAGTATGTGAGTTAACTCTACAAGAGTGGGGAGAATATCAAGGAGAGGAAGAATATCTTCAAAAATTGCAGAGGAAAAAAGAAAGAATTTTATCTTTTCAAAATCGGAAAGATTATGAAAAACTACTTCTTTTAGATAATCAAAAATTGATTGGTTTTATTTCTATTTTTCCACATGATGGAGAGGGATATCCAGAACTTACACCTTGGTATGCAACGATGTATGTTAAAAGAGAATATCGAGGAAATGGTTATTCAAAACTCTTAAATGATGCCATTTTAAAAGAGGCCAAAAAAAGAAGATTTACGAAAATCTACTTAAAAACCACTTTAGAAAATTACTATGAAAAGTGGGGAGCTATTTACTTAGAAAAAATGGCAACAGGTGAAAAACTTTACTACTTTGATTTAGAAAAAAGAACTTTCTAAGTTGTCTAAAAAGCAAATGGTGAAACTGGCGCAATAAGCCAGTTTTTTTAGAAGAAATTATGCTATGATGGTACTGAAGGAGGGAACTTATGGATCCTGTGAAAATGGGAAAATTTATAGCAGAACTAAGAAAAGAAAAAGGGCTTAGTCAAAAAGATATCGCGGATAAATTTGGAATTAATGATAGCTCCGTATCCAAATGGGAACGAGGAATTAATGCACCCGATATTTATTATTTAGGTCCTTTATCAGAACTGCTTGGTGTCAGTATTAAGGAACTATTAAATGGGGAGAGAAAAAAACCGAAAAAACAAAAAGTAAAAAATCATGCGAAAGTTTTAGAACTAAAAGGGGTAGAAAAAAAATTTAAGAAAAAAGTCGTTTTAAAAAATATTTCGATGACTATTTATGAAGGAGAAATTGTTGGATTAGTAGGACCGAATGGAGCAGGAAAAACTACGCTATTAAAATCCATTTTAAATCTTTATCATATTTCTAAAGGGGAGATTATGGTCATGGGACGAAATATGCATAGCGATTTTGAAGAGACGATTTCTAAGATAGGTAGTTTAGTGGATGGACCTAGTTCCTATTCCCATTTAACCGGTATGGAAAATATTAAGGTAATGGCACTTTTAAATCATCAGAAAGATTTAAGGGATGCTCTTGCATT
>CANROB010000028.1 GCA_947632115.1 uncultured Bacilli bacterium | reverse complement strand
AAACCAATTGATATTCATACTCCTTTATGGCTTTGGAGTCGTAATGGCTTTTTAGAATTAACGGACTATACGATGCTGGATAAAATTGTCTTGACCTCTAAAGAAGTAGTAAAAAATAGTAAAGAGGTATCCATTTCTTTTAGTGTGTTAGAGAAAATAGCTAAAGAGCCTATTCCCCCTGGAAAACACTGGACGGAATCTAATGTTTTTGGACTTCTAGATTTTGATATTCAAACTATTATCCATTTTCTTCTTGTCTATCAAAGCATTGACTTCTCTTTTTGGGGAAAAGAAAAATGGAAGATTAAAGTGGAAGATAAAATCTTAGATGGTAGTCAAGCACTCATGTATGTGATAATAAAAAATATAGATTTTTTTACCAATTTTTCTTTTTTAGAAAAGATGAGTTTTCAAACTTTTCAAGACATTTTAAAAGGAGAGGGTGAACTTCCTCTTTTAAAAGAACGATATGAAATTCTAAAAGAGGTAGCGCAAATCGTCAATCAAAAAATGCAGGGAAACTTTTATCAGTCCATTCAAAACATTACGGATGATCGAGAACTTTTCAATTTTATCATTAGAAATTTTCCTTCTTTTAAAGATGAACGAACCTATTTAGGTAAGCCTGTTTATTTTTATAAATTGGCGAGTCTTTTGACCTCTGATATTATGCACTTGAGAGGTCAAAAAGAAAGTCCAATTTTTGATTATTCTCATATTGTGGGATGTGCGGATTATAAAATTCCACAAATTATGAGACAGTTAGGTTTATTAGAGTATTCGAAATCTTTAGCTAGGAAAGTAGATTCTAGAGAAAAAATTTCTATTAACTCTAAAGAAGAGGTAGAAATTAGGGCTTCGACGATTGTAGTTTTAGATTTTTTAAGAAAAAAGATGGGGTTATGTGGAATGGATGTGAATGACTTTTTATGGCTAAAAAGTCAAAATATTAAAGATGGAAAACCTTATCACTTAACGAGAACGACAAATTATTAAAAGGAGGAACTATGAGGAAAGTTGTTTTAGTAACGGGTAGCCAACGAGGAATTGGGTATGCTACTATTTTGAAGTTTGCAAAAAATGGATATGATGTTGTTATTGATTATTATGAAGAAGAAGAAAAGGCTTTTGCTTTACAAAAACTGGTAAAAGAAACCTATGGGGTAGAGGCTTTAGCTATCAAAGCAGATATCCGTATAGAAGAGGAAGTAAAAAAACTCATTCAAGAGATTATGACTCATTTTGGAAGATTAGATGTTCTTGTGAATAATGCGGGTATTGTAATGGATAAAGAATTTGAAGATCGCGAAGTAAAAGATTTTCAAGATACGATTGATACGAATGTAATTGGTACATTTTTAGTTAGTAAATATGGTGGCCTTGAAATGCTAAAACAAAAACAAGGAGCTATTATCAATATTTCTAGTACCAATGGGATTGATACTTTTTTCCCAACATCTTTAGATTATGATGCTACCAAAGCAGCCATTATTTCTTTGACACATAATTTAGCAGTTCAATATGCGCCTTTTATTCGGGTAAATGCGATTGCCCCTGGTTGGGTGAATACCCCTATGAATCAAGATTTAAGTGAAGAGTTTGTTAAAGAAGAAGCCTCTAAGATTTATTTAAAACGATTTGCGGAACCAGAAGAAATTGCCAATGTAATTTATTTTCTAGCAAGTGATGAGGCAAGTTACGTCAATAATGCCATTATTAGAATTGATGGTGGATATTAAAAAGAGGATATCTCTTTTATCAAAAGAAAAAAAGGAATCAACGTTCCTTTTTTATTTTTTCATGGATATCGTATAGCAGTAAACAAAGTCATGAGAAAGAAGATAAAAAGTTGTTTTTTGCGTCTCTTTATAATAGAAAATAGGGGTGTTTGTCTCCTCAGCAATATTAGCTAAATCTTCCATTTTGGTAATGGTAATTTTTTTTAGGTTTTCAATTGGTGGTTTCTCTTGAATAACTATCAAGAGGGCTCGATATTCTTTTATTAATCGCTTTAAATTTTTTTGATAGCGTTCTTGGCTTGATAATTTCTTTCTCTTTAGAGGAAAGAAAAGAAGAGGAAGGGGAAGAAGATAAAGGATAAAGAAATTTTTCTTTTCTTTTTTCTCATTAGGAGAGATGCTTTCTTTTTCATAGTTTTCGGAAATTGTCATAATGGTATCGGTAATAGGAATTTCTACTTCCATAGTATCTATCTTATCCTTAACTTCTACTTCTAAAGATACTTTGAGAAGTCCACGAACGGATAGATGGTAGTACTCTTCATATTCCGCAATTAAATCTTGATACTGTTTTAAAGGAATGGATATTGTCTCTTCGATGGTATAAGAATAGTCAAGTTTTTCTTTTTCAATAGTGTTAGTTAGGGGAATCGAATGTTTCCATATCTCTTCTTCTTTTTGATCCTTATCTCGTGCTAGGGCGATTATTTCTAACCGAATACGATAGCGATAAAAAAGTTTTTCTCTTGTTTTTTGTTGATATCGGTATTGAAATTGAAACTCAAGAAAATCAATGGCTTCTGTTACATAATATTGGTGAGGAAGAAGAGTTGAACTGCTATAGAATGAATTTTCTTTTAAGTAAACTTTATAATCACTATTTCTGTTAATTTGATAAAAATGAGGATTTTCTTCTCCTCGGCTATAAATATATAAGAGGACCTCTAAGCATACAACAAGAAGAATCATAAGCTTTTTTAAAGTCATTGTTCCACCTCTTTCTTTTCTTCGTTTAAGTATTCTTTTAGCCAGATAGAAGGAAAACCAAGTGTTTTTAAAGAAAATGAGTAAGTTCCTAAAATTTGTTCTTTAGATACTTTCTCAAAATCTAGATCGGTATTGTTATCTCCCTTAGTCGTATAGAAGACCGTATCATTCTTTTTTTCTTTTTGAACAATTCGATGGGCAACAATTCTATCTTTTGCTTGATAGACGATAATCGTCTGAAGAGGTAAATCTTTTAATTCTTCTTTTTTCCTTCGATGGTAGATAAGAATATCTCCACGTTCATAAATAGGAAACATACTATTAGAGAGAATAGCAATTGGTTGGTAGTTGAATAAACCTACCATAAAAGAGAATAAAATAGTCACAAAACTCAGTGTAAAGGCATAACCTAATAGTGAAATGTTATTTCTTCGATTCCAATTTATCCATTTCTTTTCTCGTTTCATTCGATACTTCTCATATAGATAAAGTAGGGTGGATTTTAGAAGAAGTAGGAATCCTTTCATAAACCAATCAAGGTTTGCTAAAATGGGGAAGAAAAAAATGGTACCTTCCTGCCATAGACGGTCAGTAAAAGATAGAACGTAGGATTTCTTAAATGTGAAATAAGTATAGAGAATACTATTTCCAAAAAGCGGTAAAAGGGTACTAAAAAAATATTGAAAGAATGCTTCTTTAGAAAGAATAGAAGTAAATAGGGTATGATAGAGAAACTCTAGTAAGAATAGAAAAAAACTAATCAAAGTTCCATGCCAAACTGTTTTTTTCCCATGCATAGAAAGCAATATTCTAATTCCTTCTATTCCTAAGATAGGAAGAAGAGTAATCCCTAAGTTTTGTATGCGGGATAACCAATCTTGACGATAAGGATTTTTAGAAAATCCAAAGCAAAAGCCAAGATAAAAATAAATAATGATGAAAATGAGTGAGAAGATACTTCCATAGAAGAATTCTCTTTTTGCCTTATGTGACGATATTATCTCTTTTTCCTGATAGAGAAAAAAAGAGAAGATAAATAACCAAAATAGGGGATTAAAAACGTTAGTATAAAAGGCAAAGTAGTTAATTTGTAAGAAAATAGATACGCCAAGATAAAAACATAGAAGGGTAATCATCCCTTTTTTTGATGTCATTAGTATAAAATCCTTTCATGGGAATAACAATAAAAGAAACGCTAACTAGGTTATTCTTGTACATATTCAATCGTTCCTGTTATGCTTTTCGTTTTCACTTCTGGCATTTCTGTGGTACTTAATTTATAAGTAACGGTAATCGTAAAAGTAGTTGTTTGTCCAGATTTTAGTTCATCATCCGGTTTGGTAAGAGTATAAGAAATGGCATCGGAACCTTCTATTTCTTCTATAAAGACGATTCCACCTAATTCCGCATCAATAGAACCATTATTTTGAATGGTAACTAGATAGGAAATAGAATCTCCCGGTTTTGCTAATTTCGCATCAAAGGAAACACTGGTATTGGTAAAAGTTGGCGCACCAGGATCACTTCCTGGACTAGCTTCTTGAACAGTAACATCGGTAATCCGAATATCCCATTGTCCTGTAATTTGGGAGGTTCCCTGAATAGAAAGATTCGTAGCAAAAGATGCATAACCGATAGACATGATGATGATAGCAAGGAAAATGGAGATTAATAAGACATATTTCATCTTCTTCATTTTTTTGCCCCTTTCTTTTAATAAGTAGGAGCTTTGTGAGTTTTTAAATTGCTATTCTCACTTTATTATATGAGGAGCTTTAAATGGTGTTTGTTAAAATGACTAGACAAAAAGAAAAAAAGTAGGGGCTCTACTTTAGGAATAAACACTGTTTGTAAGATTTTGAGTGGCTGTTAAAATATAGGAAATCTTGTACCAGGTAGCAAAATTGACTTGTCCTGTTTCCGAAAGGGAAAAGACCTTTTGAAAAGCTCTTACTGAAGTAGTAGTTTGTTCATCAAAATATCCACTCGGAGAAGAAATAAGAGGAATCCCAGGGTAACTACCGTGGATATAGTTAAGAGAATTTTGGAGAATGTAGACATCTAAACTGCAATCGCCTTCCTTTAACGTAGTGGAAAAAGAGTAGGGATAGTTCTCGGTTACTTCTGCTTCATAGATATTGATATCCCCTCCGTAATAATATCTTAGAATTTGTAGAGCATCATATCCTTTATCCCCTAATTCTTTAGATCCCCATTGACTTAATGTGTTTGGACTCGTTGTCTCATCTTTATATTGGGCAAGTAAGGGTTCCATGCGAATTCCTTTTCGAATATAGTTAGTAAATATTTCTTCTACGATATCAGAAATAGGTTTAAAAATGGTACCATTTCGCGTATATTTTTGATCATAGGAAGTGGTTGAAGTAATCGTAAAATCATATCCTCTACTACGATACCATTCGGTATAAATGCGATTTAAAGTAAAAGAAATAATCGCTAAAACATTGGCTTTTATTGTTTCTTTTGGCCAAGTACTATAAATTTCACTACTGGCAACATTTTTAATGTAGTCAACAAAAGAAACAGTATAATTAGGGGCATTGGTATCACTAGGTGTTCCATCATGTACAACAATATCTTGGGGAATCACTACTGCTTTTAAAACGATAGGAGCAATTCCACTTCCTTCAATCGTCTTCATCTCTTCTTCTTGATTTTCCCATAAACTGTTTGGAGGGATTTCTTCTGTTACCGTTTTTTTGCCGTCATCAATAGAAGTTAAATAAATATCTTGATAAGAAGTGACATTTTCAAATATTTGGACACCTTCTACTTTCGTATCATTTAATCCAATTGCCGTTACTAAGACATCATATGTTTCATAGGGTCTTGTTTGATACTGCTCCTCTAAAGAGTATTTTTTGCTAACGGTTGGCAAAGTAAACCGTTCTGTTTTTCCATCTTCATTGGTTGTAGCAGTAAAAAGAGCCTCATTATTTTTTAAGATAGTCACCACTGCATCTGAAACAGGGTTGGCAATCGTCCCACTATAGACATGAACTTCTAAATATCCGTTTATCATATTACACCTCAGTAAAGTATATGAATATCTTTTTTATCCATGAATAGGATAAAGAGAGGTGAACTATGGAAGAAATGTTGCCTTTGCAAACTCAATCGGAAACGATTAAAATTTTACAGCAAAAACTAAAGGAACTAGGATTTTATAAGGGTCTTGTAACCGGTGAATTTGGTCCTGCGATAGAAGAAGGAATAAGGGCTTTTCAAAGAGAAGAAAAGTTAGAGGAAACAGGCACACTAAATCCTTCGACTTGGGAAAAGTTATTTGAACTAACAGAACCGGCCGTTATGCCCATTAGTATTTATCCTACTTTACGAAGAGGATCTACAGGGAAAGAAGTTACGGATTTACAGACAAAATTACAAGCCCTTTTATACTATACAGGAAAAATAAATGGAAACTTTGATTTAGAAACAGAAAATGCCGTAAAACGATTTCAACTCAATAACCAATTAACAGCAGATGGCATTGTCGGAAGTCAAACTTGGAATACTATCAATAACCGATATGGAAATTTAAAAGATTGTTCGGTATCATCTCCTAATACCTATACGGTTCAATCAGGGGATACGCTATATGGAATTGCTAGAAAATTTAATACGACAGTAAGTGCTTTACAAGAGTTAAATGGTCTTACCAATAATATTGTAAAAGTAGGTCAGGTTTTAAAAATTCCTACGACTTATGAGGATAACTACATCACTTATCAAGTTGTAAGTGGCGATACTTTATCTAAAATTGCCACTCGCTATAAAACAACTGTAAATGAAATAAAAAGCCTAAACAACTTAACTAGTGATTTTATTACCGTAGGACAAATTTTAAAAATTCCAACAAAAAATCAAAGTTCAACAATTCGCTATGTTGTTCAAAGTGGAGATACTTTATATGGTATTGCTACTCGTTATGGAGTATCGGTAGCTACTTTAAAAAGTATAAATAATTTAGTAAGTGATGTTTTACAAATTGGGCAAGTATTAGAAATTCCAACTAGTGCCGGTACAAATTACATTAACTATCAAGTAAAATCAGGAGATACACTATATGGTCTTGCCACTCGTTATCAAACAAGTGTAGAAGAAATAAAAAGGTTAAATAACCTATCTAATACTATTTTACGTATTGGTCAAGTCTTAAAAATTCCTCTTTCTTCTTAAAAAAGAACTAGCTCTCTAGTTCTTTTCTTTGAAATAGAATGGTAAGAAAGAAGTCGATAAAAGGGTGTCAAGTTCTATTTTAAATGTTATCGTTTAGAGATAACATTTAAAAAAATTAGGTGAAGATTTGATATAATTTTGATAGGAGATGATTTTATGCAGATAATTTTTGGAACTACGAATCCAAGAAAAACAGAAGATTTAAAAAATATTATTCAGGAAATGAAGTTAGATTTAGAAGTACTTAGCATGGCAGATATTGGATGGGATAGAGGGGAAATTGAAGAAACTGGTTCTACCATTGAAGAAAATTCCTTGATAAAAGCGAATGCTATTTTATCATTTTGTAAAGATCATCATATCGAAAAACCCATTATAACAGATGATGCAGGATTATTTGTAGATGCTTTAAAGGGAGAACCGGGCGTCTATACAGCAAGATATGCCGATGATGAAATTTCCCTTGATCCTAATTTACCAAAATATCAATGTGTTTTAAAATTATTAAAGAAATTAAATGGTGAAAAAAATAGAAATGCTACTTATAGATGCTGTGTTAC
The DNA here is from genome assembly GCA_947632115.1 of uncultured Bacilli bacterium. Taxonomy (GTDB): domain Bacteria; phylum Bacillota_I; class Bacilli_A; order RF39; family UBA660; genus UBA5578. The sequence continues at coordinate 13,723 of CANROB010000028.1, read as the reverse complement.
TGTTATGATGCCAAATGGAGAATATCATCAAGAAATGGGAGAGAGTAAAGGTTCTATTTCCGAAGAAATCATCGGTGAATTAAAGAAGCCATACTTTTATTCCGTATTCATCTTAGAAGGAACAAATGTGCCTTTTCAGTCTTTAAAAGAAGAAGAACTAAATCACACCTATCGATATCATGCCTTAAGACAATCTTTAAGAAAAATAAAATAATCTATTGTTAAGAATTTAATATCCATTCGATAATTTTATTTTTGATTTCATAGTATTCTTGTTTTTCAAATTGCATATTAGCTATACAAAATCTTTTCGAGGATATATGGGAGCAAAACATACACTCGTATAAATCAAAACAATCTTGGATAAAAAGGGAATTACTTATTTTATTAGAGCAGATAACATTATAACTGTTATTACAATCTTTTGAGTCATCACATCTAATACTAAAATTACAAGTTCCTGATCTTTGAGATGCTAGTAAGAACTCACTATCCCCACAAGAGTCACAGTAAATCAAATTTTTAGAATCTCTACAATCTGTGCTTCGATAGATGTTTTCACATCGATAAATCGTATCACTTTTTAAAATATTGATAGAATCATATACTCTTTCTGTAGTGGTAAAATTGATGGTATTCCAAATACTGATTAATTCTTGTAGATCATGTATTTCTCTCTTCGGTAGCATCCATCCTTCCATTTTTTCTTTTTTTTCCATATTTCGATTAGTAATAAATTTACCGCTATTGATAGCATCTGCCCAAGTAGCTTCATTAGTAGTAGAATCATGAACTAGTTTTGGTAGTTTAATATCAAAAGCAAATTTTTCAAGTAGTGTATCTAAAGAATTGGTATTATCGCTATGAAATACGCTTTGAAAGATCTTATTCACTATTTCTAATGCTTTTTCATCATTCATTTTTACACACCTTTCTTATTGGTAGAAGTAGCAATTAAAATGTCTTTTAAACGAATATTGGTATTGGTATGAAAATTGGTTTTTGCTATATTGGATTTTTCCATTTTATGAGGAAGATTTTCTTTTTCTTTTTTTAATCTTGGTATACTGCTATAATTCTGAGTCATCCCTTTAAAGGCAGGTAATAATATTCCCCTAGACTCTATTCTCACGATACATTCCCGAGTTTGTAGTTCTGTTAATAGTTTTATTTTTCTATCCCTAGAATCTTCTAGGGGTATTTTCATATCAAAATTATCTACCAATATACTGGCATCCGCTTTAGAAACCCGAAAGATAAAATAGTTAATCGTATTTGCAAAAATAGAACTTTTTAATTCCTCTGATATTTGCTGAAAATATTGTCCTGCTAATATCAAAGATAAATGATATTTTCTTGCTTCTGATAGAAATCTAGTTAAAATAGGATTTTCAACAGCAGAAACTTCATCTACAATAAAGATGACATGTTCATCGATTTTTTTCTCTTGCATGATAGTCAATAGTTGTTGCATGAGAAGTCCTGCTATGGTTTTAGTAACTTTATTTCCAAGTCTTGTTCGATCTAAAGAGAACAGGGTAAGAAAATTATCCTGAATGGTAGTTTTTAAGTTTTCACTTACATTTTCTAAATGAAATACTGGAATCATTTCCATTTCATCGATAAAACTGATGATAGGGGATATTGCTTCTCCATAGGATTTCGTCTTTAAATCATTAAAATCGGAAAAAAAGAAATCCAAAACGCTAACTGGTAAGTGATCTGTTAGTTTTTTGAGTAGTTCATTTCTATATTCTAAATCTAAAATTAGTCTTCTTAAATTTCTAAAAGTAAAAGACTCGTTTGTTAATAGGACATGAATCGAATGCCTTAGAATTCTTTCTATTTTAGAATTATACTGATCAGCTATTAATGATTTTAATAAATCTAATAAAAGCTCCGTTGAGGAAATAATATCTTCACGACTATTCATGAATAAATCTATACTGTCGAAACGATTTTGAAAGTCAATTACTTTTCCTATCCCACCAATATCCTCCTCTAGGGATGCATGGGGGTCAATTACGATGATTTTATAGTTTTTTCGTAGAGTCTCATTTTTGTAAATGTTGCTGATGAGTAAACTTATCAATTTAGATTTTCCTGATCCGGAAGAACCTAGGATGATAGAATGTTTATCGAAGTGGAAATGATTCTGATTTAGATAATAATTTCCTTGTAAATAGGGGAAAGTATCAACGGATAGTAAGGCGTTAGTATCCTCACTACTTAATAGTGGTAGTATCTTATTTATTTCTAAATATTTAGGCGCACTTTTATAAAAATATCTTTTATTTTCTTCAAAGTTGATAGATAATATATCCTCAGGAATAGTAAGTATACTTTTATATTTTTTAACCATTCCTTTAAAATTCATATAATAGGTCATAGTAGATTGGATTCTATGGCTTGAGAGTTTTATAAAATTTATTTCTAAATAGGTTAAAGTTCCTTTCTTTTTAATCTCAATATCATTTATGAGATCTAGGATATTTTGATTCATTTTGGGTAAGAAGAGTACTGTATAGTTTGCTTTGGGTCTTGGAATTTCTTCCGTTTTCTTTAATAAAAAACCGTCTAAATGATTGATAGAGGTTGGTAAGAAACGCCTGGTTTTTACAAAATATTGGATTTGATTTTGATGATTTGTAAGAATGATTTTCCATTTTCTGAATGTCCCATTATAATGGGATATCGTTTTAATGAATTCTATCCATTCCTCTTTCGAAATAAATTTTTTAGAAAGATATATTTCAGACGTTATTCCCATAAACCCCACCATCTTGATAACAAGTATAGCAAAAAGACAAAAGAAAAAACTGACTTTTTAACAATCAGTTTTGTCAGTTTTAATAAATAGCTACTAAGAAATCTGTTATCTCATCGTGGTAGTATTCTAACTCAGGAATTTCTCTTAAATTATATTTGTTGAAAAAGTGGAAATTACAATAAAACTGATGGGATACATTTTGGATATCAGGAGGATTCTGAGAGAAAATTCGAAATCTTATCCACTTACTTTTAGGAATTTTGATATGTTCAAATTCTTTTATTTCAGTATCATATAAACAATAATATTTTTGACTTTCCTTTCTATCTTTTCCCTCGTATGTAATCATTCCATATTTTATATCACCATATTTTTTTTGATATTTGTCTTCTATCTTTTTAAAAAATTGTGGGGCATCTTGCCCAATTTTTTCGTTATTCGTGTTTATACCAATTCCATATAAATCCATTTCTTCAAGAGAAATAATTTCATAATTTAACTCCACAGTTTCTGGAATTTTTTCTTCAAATAGAATTCTTGGGAAGTTTTTAAGTTTAGCTTGTCTATTGACAAGACTGGGTTTTATTCCATGAAATTTTAGGAAAGCGCGGGAAAAAGAGGTCGCACTTTCATATCGGTATTTCATAGCAATATCCATTATTTTTTGATTTCCCTCATAAAGGTCAAAGCCCGCATTGGATAATCTTCTTTTTCTAATATATTCTGATAAGGAAATTCCTGCTATCATAGAAAATAATCTTTGCAGGGTATAGACATTTACTCCTAGAAATTTGGCTAATGTCTCATATTGGATATCTTCTTCCAAATGTTCATCAATATATTCGGTTATTTCATTTAATTTTTTATAAATATTCAAAGGACATCACCTGTTCTTATTTTTATATAGAATTGTTTTGTTTATCAAAATTTCTTTTTTTAACAAGTTGATAGGGAATCTCTTTAGAAACAATTTCATAAGGGTGTTCTAGTCGATAAGATTTCATTTCCTCAATCGTCATTTCATATAGTTCCTGGGTTCTATCCATATGTAAAATACCATTTAAATGGTCATACTCATGACAAAATACTGTACTTTCAAACCCTTCGATTGTTTTTTCTCTTTTGTTACCTTGACTATCAAAGTATTCTACAGTAATGGAATAGGGCCTATCAACAACTCCAGCATAATGAATAATTTTAGAACCCTCGTGATAGATACAACTTTCACATCCTTCTAAAAATCTTGTGTGACCCGTTTTTCTTTTAATAACAGGATTAATGTAAATAAGACCTTCATCATAATCTTTTGTAGTATTGTTGTTCATATTTTGGGAAGAGTTTTTGATGTAGATAATTCTTTTAGGAATCCCAATTTGAACAGGCGCTAGAGCATAACAGTAATGCTTCTGGCAATATCCCTTTAGTTTTTTAATATAATCTTCTACATCCTCTTTTTGAAAATCAACTTCTGTAGAAATTTGCCTTAAGTAGTCTTCATCGTTTTCAATGGTTTTTCTATCTAATTCCATTTTATCACTTCCTTTTTTGCTAAATTCTTATTCTTATTATATCACGAATATCCTATTTGGAAGTAGGGGAGATTTCCCACTAAAGTGGACTCATTTTTATCAACAAACTTTTACTTTTAAAATGAATTATACTTGGAATTGCCTTTTTTTGACTGAATATTTTGGTATTTTTTTAAATCGTAATTTAGGCCTTGGTATTGGATAAATAGATCTGTTTTTTGTTCGTCATAAAATAATAGAACACTTTCCTTTTCCTTAATCGTCTTATTTGATTTGATAAAGTACCTAGCGTTTTCAAATTGAACCATGTTATCCTTTATTGTTTTTCTTACTTTAAAATCATAAAAATCTTCTTTGTTGATAGTTACTTTTCGATAAGTAACACCCTCTTGATTTTTCTTTAAAGTTTTAAAATGATTTCTATATATCGATTTAAAGGGAACAACCTCTATTTTATATTTTGTTAATAAATTTTGAATTTCTAAAGGTATTGTCTTAAAAAAATTTGTAAAAGAAATATTTTTAGGAGAACCAAAATGAGTAAGGAGGATATAAAGAATCCTTTTTACACTTTTTTTATCATTTTTCAAACTATCCAAACAAAATAGTATTTTCTCTCTTTTTAAGTCGATTACTTCAAAATAGATTTTTTCTTTTATTTTTATTTTTCTTATGAATACTATATCTTTATTTACTTTTATATCTTCACATATTTTGCAGAAACTAGAATAACTAATAGGATAGAGCGTCTCTTTATCATAGTATTCTTGATAAGTTTGATATTTACTAGCTAAATAATGATCTACCATTTCTTTTTTTAAAGAAATTTTTTTCTTTTCTTTTATAAAATAGTTATCTTTCTTTAATTTGGAATGTATTCTTATCAAAGATTTTGAGTGATATCCCGTTAAACTCGCTAATTCTTGATAAGTATAGTTTTCTTTCTTTTTTAATAATTCCATTACTTTTTTGCGTGATACCTTTTTCATGTAGATTATTATAACATAGCTAAGGTAACATTTAAATATTCTTTTTTTATTTTTGATATAAATACTATTTGTTTACTAAAATGAAAATGGGTGGTGATAAAGTGGATAATAAAATAAAAACAGTAGCCTTTGATTTAGGGGGTGTGTTAGCTTATCAAGATATCTCACTGTTAACAGAAGAGGAAAAACTTTTATTACAAATCTATAGAAATCCAAGCAAGGTGAGTAATAGAGAACTTTTAGAGTACGCCAAAAAGCAAATGGTAGAAATATTTTTAAAACTCTACCATCTAAATGATGAGGCGATTCCAACTTTGGAGATGTTAAAACAAGAAAAAATAAAATCTTCTATCTGGACAAATAATAGGGAAGAAATCAATGCTTGGTTTCAAAATGTTAATTTATATCGGTATATCAAAAGGGAAGATATTATCAATTCTTTTTATTTGGGACATGATAAACCAAAAAGAAACTTTTATGTGCAGGCTTTATGGCTTTTAGGGAATAAACCAGAAGAAGTTTTCTTTCTAGATGATAGTGAAGAAAATATTTTAGGCGCTAAAGAATGTGGAATACTCGCTCAAAAATATATAGAAAATGAGAACTTGAGACAAGTAGTAGAAAAGAAATTGAAAGGATAATTATGGAAATAATAGAATTAGGAAAAGCTACCCCTGTTGGCGGGAAAGCTAAGGCTTTAAATGATTTATATCATGATTTTAAAATAGCAAGAGGATTTATCATTCCTTATGATGCCTTTTTAGAATTTTTAAAGATAAATTCTATTTCTTTAGAAGATAATTTAATAGATATTCAAAAGAATATAATGAAAGGAATTTTCCCCAATAAGTGCGAATTGTTAAGGTATTTTAAACAACATCAGTACCATAAAGTCATTGTAAGGTCTAGTGCTTCCCTTGAGGATGGAAATAATTATTCCTTTGCCGGACAATTTACTTCTTATTTAAATACAGATATCCATTCGTTAATTTTAAATATCAAGAAATGCTGGGCTTCCCAGTTTACAGATAATGTTATCTCTTATTTAGAAAAAAAGAAAATTAAAAACCATTTTTCGTTTGATATTTTAGTTCAAGAAATGATTGCATCTGATATTTCAGGGGTTGCTTTTTCAATTAATCCGACTAATGGATGTAAGGAGACTTTAGTTGAGCTATCTAGTAGTTCCTGTGACAAGTTAGTAAATGGAGAGATTATCCCTCGTAATTATCATCTTAAAGACCAAATAATAGGGGATGAGTTTATCCAAAAAGAGCAACTTTTATGCATTAAAGAAAATATGGATCGATTAAAAACCATTTTTAAAAGGGATATTGAAATGGAATTTTGTTTTCAAGAAAAGCAATTTTATTTATTTCAGGTAAGACCAATTACAAAAGTTTACTATTCTCTTTTAGATTATATCGAAAAAGAATATTGGTGCTCTTTTAAAAACAATAATTGGACTTTATTTCATAGAAGCCTTTGGATTTTTGGAGCAACAAACTATAAACATAAAAGTATTCATAATGAAATCACAGAGGATATCACCTTATATTATCCACATAATCAAAAACAAATAAGGGGATTTAATGGCAATCAACCACCTCTTGATGAATATACGATAAAGAGCCATACAAAAGAGGATTTAAATCATTATATTATGGAATCTTATGATATTTCTAAAATTATAAAAAGATTATCAAAAGCGATTGATAAAAATATAAGGGATAATCAATTTCATGATTTTTATAGTAATTTAAAAAAATTAATTCAGCAAAATGCCTATTTAAATTCTTATGAATATGTGATTGGTGCATTAGGGAATGCTTTTTATGATCAACTAGATAAAGAAACTATCCAAACTATTGAAAATTGGCGTAATGATAAAAGGAATAGTTACTTTCCTATATATAATAAAATTTTTAAGTATGTTCACTATTATTTTCACCTAGATATCACTATTAATTCATTTAAAAATTATACTTCTTTTCAGGAACTACTCCATCTTTGTAATAAAAAGTTAAAACCAGAAACTATCACTAGAAGAATCAAGACTAGAGAACGAGAAGGTTTTGTCTTATTAAATATTCACAATCCTAAATATCGTAATAAAGTGATCACTGATAAGAAAATGATTCAAACGGTTCAAAAGCGATTTCATCAATTACAAGAAAGCATATTAGAACAAAATCCTATAAATAGTATAAAGGGGACATCTACTTTTAAAAATGGAAAAATTATCAAAGGAGAATGTGTTGTTATCAAAGATAATCATACGAATATTTCAAACCTTAATTTAAAGGATAAAATCCTTGTTTGTGAAGTAACAACAGCGAAAGATATTTCCTATATGAAAGATTTAAAGGCATTAATTGTAAATAGTGGTGGCGTTTTATGTCATTCAGCTATTTTTTCTCGAGAATTTAATATTCCTTGTTTAATGGGATGCAAGATAGCTACTAGTTATTTTCATACAGGAGATAGCATTATCTACGATGTAGATAAGCAAATAGCTACGAAAATTGCGTAATGTCATTTCTGTGAAATCTTTAAGTATCAATACTTGTTCTTGAAAACTAATAAAATATAAAAAGAGGAATAAAAATTTTCCTCTTTTATTTTACCAATCTATCTTCTTCGGATATTCTTCTAAAACAATATCTTCTTCTTTACAATGATGCTCTAAGCAATAATTTTTAACATATTCTTTGGTGAATTCGTAACCACTATTATCAAAGTTTTCCCAATCACAAATACCTTCAATCACTTTCGCTAATCGATTTTGTCGAGCGCTTTTTGACATGCTTAAATATTTGATTATTAATTGATCATGCCATTGTTTCACATAAGTTTCTGGTTCAACATGTCCTTTTAATATTAGATTTTGAATTTGTGCATATTTTCTTTTGCTTACTATATCTTTAATGCTAGCAACAACTTCACTAAAGAAAAGAGAAATCTCCTGTATATTCTCATCAAACTGATTGCAGTGTTCTTTTTTAGCAGCAAAATATTTAAAAATGATAATATCGCTAACTAATTCAGGAAGACAATATTTAAAACTATAAATTCTATCATTTTGTGGTTTATTTTGGTAAGTATTTTGTAATGCTTTTAAAAATTCTAGAAAACGCTCTCGCATCGCTTTTTCTTTTAAATCTTCATTTCCTTCAAAAAAGTAATGGAAAGATTCTCCTAATTTTTCTAAATCATTATAATTTCCCGCAATTTCAAAGCCGCCATAAGTTTCTGTTAGTGTTATTTTTATCATAATCTACCTCAATAAAATACTTGTATTTCTTACTATTTAAATGCCGTTTAGAGAAACTAGCTCATTAGTCCAATCTTTATGTAACAAAGGCTAATAATATTTTACCATAGAAATGATAAGTCAGTGTTTACTATTTTTTTCATTTTATTGTCAATAAATGGAATCTTTTTGATAAAATATTGTTATGGGAAAAATAATTTTAAAACTTGCTAAGGAAATGATTACTGAGGAGGAAAACAATGGATAAAAAAATATCAGATTTTAAGAAAAGAGAAAGTGTTAGAAAAGACTATGATTTAATAGCTGAACAATATGGCAAAGATTTTGGAACTTATATTGAGGATTTAGATATTTATGAAGAATTTGAAAAACATTTGTTAGATCATGCTAAAATCTTGGATTTAGGGGCAGGAACCGGTAGAACTTATGCTTATTTTCATGCTAAGGGATATCAATACATAGGATTAGATTTTTCAGAAAAAATGAAAAATAATGCTTATCAAATTCATGGAGAATTTCCATATATCCTAGATGATATGATAAACATCAAAAAATATTTTGCCAATGATTCATTAGATGCCGTTTTTGCTGTTTATTCCTTATTTCATTTACCGAATGATGATTTAAAAAAACTATTTTCTGATGTATATGATATTTTAAAACCAAATGGTATATTTCTTTTTACTTATCAAGTAGGAAAAGGAGAAGAAATGGCAGATGAACCTTACTTAAAAGAACAAGGGAAAAATGTTTTATATATGAATTATCAATCAGATGAAAGTATAAAAAAACTATTAAATATGGTTTCTTTTAAAGAATTATTTCGAAAACAAAAAATAGAAACATCTTCAACAGCAATTAACGCAAATGAAATTGCTACTGTATTTTTGTTGGCTAGAAAAATAAAATAATGATCTTCATGAAGATTATTACTAAAAGCATATTGGAACTACGAGTTTGATTTTTTGCTGGTTTGAAAAAGCAAAAACTATAGACGCTTTCTATTAAATATGGTAAAATGATAAATATAGAGAAGGCAAGAAATATGAATGTTGGAAATCTTGTAGGAATAACATTAGGAATAAAATTAATGAATGGTAAATTTAAACCAAAATACGGCGCAGGGGCTATTGTAGGAATTATTATTATGGTATTGTTTTTGATAGGATTCTCTTGTGCATTTATATATGGATTAATCAATATGAATGTTGAATTTATTATCATTCCTGCTTTGGGAATATTTGGATTTGGATATTTATTATTAGTAAGTCCTTATACGCAGAAATCCAGTAATTATTATATTGAGTTTCAAAGTGAAAACTCTTTAGCAGGTTTTAAATTGTCATATAAAGGTAAATTGGTAAATATACAATACAAGATTGATAGTCAAGGAAAAATTGCATTTGCTAATAATGGTAGTAAATTAAGTTGTATATCATATGCTGATGGAACTAAAATGAGTAATTTAGTTAAATATAAAGTAATAAATTACTTTGCTAAATGGTTAAATGATAATGGATTAATATCTTCAGAGATTACTGCTACTTTTGAGTAATGATAATTGAAAAACACCGTTTTATTGTAATAAGTTAATAATGTTTGAAATACCAGTATTTTCGTTCATAAAAAAATAAACGCCGCAAAACAATGCGACGTTTTTATCATTTGGAACGATTGCTTGTTAAGTTATAAACATCTAATAAACATATAATTCGTAATTACTTGATAAACTAATTATACTATTACTTCTTAAAAAAGCAAAGATAATAGAGAACAACTTTCTGTATTTTTTATAAATAAAATTGATTTTGAGTAAATTTTTAATATTATTTCATTAATCGTTAAACTTTTATCATTAATGTATTCATTCAATACCTCATTTAAAAAAAAGTTTGCCATTCTTTTTAATACTGGGTAGTAAAAATTAGTTGTTATTTCATTACTAAGTGCATTATGTATTATTTGATTTCTTAATCTATAAATTATAAGTATATTTGTTTCATAATTATTTTTATTTTCTTTTATTTTTTTAGATGAATAATTAATGTCGTTAAAATACTTATCAACATCTATAACTTTTTGTAAATAGTAATAATCATCCAAATATTTTTGAATGTCTTTATTGTATTTTACAAGTGGTAATAAAGAGAAAGATTTATTTGTTTTTTCATATAAATTAATTTTTTTAAGTAATTTTACTGGTATCTTAAAAAGACTATATGTACTTCTATGTTCTGGATTTCCAAAGTTAAAATTAGTTGCAATGGCCAATTCATTATAAAGCCTGTGGAGTGGTAAATATCTTGAGGAAAAAGTCATATATGATGAGATAACTTCTCTTATAGTTTCAAATTTTCCATCTGTATTATTAATTTTGAAATTGTTATCAAATAAGCTTTCAATTGAAGACCAAAATTTTAAAACAGCTTCTTGTTCATTAGTATTTTCTAATCCTTCAGAATATTTTTTAATAGAATTTAGCAAAACAATTTGAGTGTTGTTGTTTTTATTATTATCAACATTAATTAAGTTTTTAATATGTTTAGTAACCTCTAAAACATATTTATCATCAAAAATATCTTCCTCATTAAGTGGTCTAATATTTCTCTCGAATTCTCTTTTAGTTAATTCATTATTAAATGCTGTAGCAGAAAATGAAAAAAATTGTTTTTTATCATTTAATAATATTTTACAATTTTCCATTACGCTTAGGTTATTATCTGGTGATAAAAGTTTTAAAATATTGATATAGTTATTAATTTTTTTAATTCCTATTTTGAATGCTAATCTGGAATCATTAGCACTTACTTTTATACAAGCATTTGAACACTTAGTATAATCTATTATGCTAAATTCATCTTTTCTATGATTTAATTTCTCGTTTTTTAAATTAAAGGGATCAATATATTTGGGATTATATAAAGAAATATCTTCATTGCATTTAACATGATTACTTGTAAGAGTAATTCCGCTAATAGGAATTATCAAATAATATATATTCTTTTTAGTTATATAGAAATTTTTTATATAATTTATTCTATCATTAAAAGATAATTGATTTATATATGTTGTTAATTCATAGGGATCAGTTCTTCCTTTAATATAGTTAATTGGGAATGCTGTTCGTGGTATTTTATATTTATAACTTTTATCATATTCTGCATGAGAAAAAAGATTATTAATATTATCAGATATTTCTTTCATTGAATATCCTTTGTCTATCAAATCTACATAAATGAAATCGACAAGAGTTTTTATATGTTTTGAATTATCACAACTATCATCAGCTAAAAAGTTATTAAGTTCATTAACAAGTTTATCAAAATATTCTTTAGTACAAAATTCGTTTTTTGCTTCTATTGATAACATATAAACTAAGTTATCATTTTTCTCAAATATTTTTTCTTTAATATAATTTAAATCTTTTTTTTGCTTTTCAGTAACTAAATAATTTACTCTGATAATATAATCAATTTTTTGCTTAAGGAAATCATTATTAATTTTATTAGAGAGTTTGTTGCTTTTACATTCTAATATTATTTCTTCTAAAATTTGTCTACAAGAAAAAATGTTAAAATCTAAATCTAATATTGATTTTTCTTTATATTTATCAACTAAGGTTAAAAAATATTTCTTATTATTATTTTCTTTCTCTTGAAATAGTTTTATTAAATTCATATTACCACTTCCATAATAAATTATATCATTATTCACTTTATTCTCCAATATTCTATATGTAGAAACCTGAATATAATTTGGGTTAAATGCTAATATATTTATTTCATGCTTTTTAATTTATGTTTGTATAATTCTAATAAAAATAAATATTCTTTTTTCCAATAGTGTTCAAATAACTATTGAATTCCTTCCTTTTTAATAACAACATAATCATTTTTTAAATATTTAACTGCATAGTGAAATTGTTTTTGTAACCGATGAACTGCAACAAATATAGCACTTTTACTTTAGGTAGATAATATTTCATAGATGTCTAGACATATTATGATATTCATTTTCCTTTGTTGAAATTTTTAATTCTTGTTTTAATTTTTTTTATAAAAATCGATTTCTAATTCTAAATAGTATTTTGACTTATTAAATAAACTTCTTCAAGTCATTCAATACATTCTTCATTTATAATCATTTTCCGTTTTTCCTTTAATGTATTTAGAACAAGTCCATATTTCAGGGGGATGTCTCTTTTTTATATAATCTGCAATTCGATTTAATTGCTTTCTTGTTAAAGAGAATTTTTTTCACTATAATTTTGTCTACTCATTTTTTATACATAAATTGGTTCCTTTCTTTATTTCAAATGCACATATTAAGTAATCTTGTTTTTAAAACTATCAAGCATGGTGTTTACACCCCCCCACATTTTTGTTAGTGGATACCCCTAAGACCCGCTAAAATAGGATCATTTTTTTCTTAAAATTGATAAGAAATTTAATTATTTTTTACAACACTTATTACTGTTTTCTTCTGACTTTTCGAACATTTTTTTAATGTCTTTTTCATAATTTTTATTTTTTAATAATACTTTTAATATAAGAAAACTTGGTATATCTTTTGCGTTTTCTTTAAAATACTCTAATATTTGTGGTACGACCATTTCAAAGAAATAATTGATAATTCTTACCTCCTTCCAAGCATGAAAAAAGCCCATAATATTAAGTATTATGAACTTTTATATCCAACTGAACTATTTAAAAGTGTTCGAGTAATTCCAATAATGGAGCGATAACTTTACTTATATTCGAAAAACAATACTCTCAAAATAAATCAACTAAATAAATTGTATCATTTATTAAGAATTAAATCTTTATGAATAAAAAAATGCTAGGAAAACGATACTTCTTTCTTACGACATTTTCTAGCGATATTTTTTACGACAAATAATCATATCACTAAAAATTCTCACCGTGAAAATATTAGGAAATTACAAAGAATTTTAATAACTTTCTTATGACATTTTCTTACGACATTTCTTACGGCATGGTATAATTAGATTACAAGAATCAGGAGGTAAAATTATGATAGATGTAATTGAAGATGTAAGAAATGAATTTAAAGTTAAATTAACAGATAAATTTGAAGAAGAAGTCATATCATTTTTGAATACTAATGGTGGTAATATTTATCTTGGTGTTAATGATAAAGG
>CANROB010000027.1 GCA_947632115.1 uncultured Bacilli bacterium | reverse complement strand
ATCTTCTAATATTCAAACAGTTTATCAAGATCGAATTGATGGTAACATTTCTTTAGACTCTTATAAAATGATAGTATCTCCTTATGAGCAAAAAATGAAAAAGTTTAAAGATAAACTAGAAGAAGTAGAATTAGAAATTATGAAAAGGAAAAATAATGCTAATAAGATACCAAATTATACAAAGAAGATAAAAGAATTATTAAATTTAGAAAAACCAAATAGAGACTTGTTATTTACCATAATAGATAGAATAGAAGCAGATGAAAATCGAAATATAACAATTAAATTCAAATATCAAATTCTTGAGGATTATACCTTTAAATATGTTGATAAAAATTTGGTAAGAAATCCTTATGGAAGATATGGTAAATCAACAAAAATATGATATAATAAATTCTAAACAAATTCAGGAGGTATATTATGGAAATTGTTAATATGATTTTTAATGGCCTTTTAGTTTTAGGTGGTTTTGGTGCATTTGGAGTTTATTATTTTCAATGTAAGGCAAAAAGAAGGGACGCTGCAGCATTAATAGTCACACAAGTTGAAGAACTAAAAGAAAAAATTTTGCAAATAAACAATATTTCGATTGGAAATACAATAAACGAAAAGGAATTTTATGAAACTTTAGATATTATTTCAGAAAATCAATGGGAAAAATATAAACACTTATTTATAAAGAAAATAGATTCTTATAGTTTTAAAACAATTAATAATTTTTATGAATCAGTATTAAGTATTAAGGAACAACTTGTGTTTGTAAAACAATTACAACATCAACAACTTTTTAATATTCAAGGAATGCTAAATATAAATTGTAATAAATTTATTTTAGATGCTTTAGATTTTTCTTTATCTGCAAATAGTATAAAAGATTTTAAACAATTTATTATCGAAAAATCAACAACTAATGAAGATGAAAAAAAACAGAAAGATTTAATGCTAAATATATTAGATGAACTTATGAAAACAAATCAGACCATTGATTTGAATCAATTTTGGAAAATTTATAATACAAAAAAAGAATTATTAAGAGATATTGTAAATTTATCCCCATATATTTCTTATATTCCTGGTCAAGTTGCAGAAACATTTAATAAGGCAATAAAAAATATTAATTCGATAGAAGTAATTGGATGTGCTGGCTTTAGAAAACTAATGAAAATTGCAAAAATAAAATAATTAATTTTATCGAATTTTGGAGAAGTTTATGATATTTAAATATAATAAGATTAGAAATTCCATAAAAAGAAAATTTATTAGGCCTTTAAATGATGGATGCGTTTATAATGTCAAAAAATTGAATAAAGAGAGAAAAGTAAAACATGATGAAACAATTAGTTTATTAACTCAGGCAAATGAAACGCTTATAAATGTGGACTATAATTTAAAAAATTATAAATTAGTAGATGCTAATGTTCTTTTAAGATCGTCATTCGAATATATCATGATGGGAATGATGATTCAATTTGATGAAGGCGTGTATGAAGAATTTACCACACTAGGAGTAGAGAGGGATAAAACTAGAATATGCGAAATAATAGATAAGTTTAGAACTCACATGAATGAAATTTGTGAAGAATTTTATAAAGATTTAAATCGAAAAGAAAAATTAGAAATGTTGACAGAACTATATGACAAAATGTGTAATTTTACTCATAGTACTTTAATTGTTTCCACGATGATTGAAGTTAAGAATACTAGAGAGAAAGAAATATTTCAGTTGCTGATGTACCAAAATTATTATTTTTTAAAAATGTTGTTATTTTTTTCGTTAAAATATTTTACTTCTGATAAAACGCATTATTTAGAATTGCGAAGTATTGTTTTTACTTATTTATTTATGATAATAGAAATAAATGGCAAGATAAAAGAATATAAGATAGATTTTTCAAAATACAATAATTTGTTATATTATGATAAGAATATAGAGTACTTTGAAAAAGATAAAAAGAAAGCAAACAAATTAAAAGAAGATTCGATTGAATTTTGTGAAGAACTTAACGATAATCAAAATGAATTTATAGAAGAACTCAATGAATTTTTAAAATAAGATAACCACTAGGGTCAATTTCAGGTGGCGATGGTGCAGAAGTTATCTATGCCCTTCGCAACAATCCAACTCTATCCAATTTAGTATTGGATGAACTATCTAAACAAGGTCAAAATATTAGAAAATCTTATCAAAGAAGATTAACTTCTGATCCATCCAAGGACTATTACTTTATGCACCGAAACACAGGGGATACAGAAAGCATTATTGTAGAATATGGCTTTTTAGATAGTAAGGGTGATGATGTATCACAAATAAAAAATAATTGGCAGAATTATGCTGAAGCGGTTGTACAGGCTGTTTTAAAATATATCGGTTATTCAGGTAATGGAGCACCAAAGATGAATAACACTTACATTGTTCAAAGTGGTGATACACTCTATGGTATCTCTAAAAAATATGGTATTCCTGTTTCTGAAATCAAAGAAATAAATAATCTAACAAGTGATTTATTGAGTATTGGTCAAGAATTATTATTAGAGGATGATTCTGTTTTTGAAGATACCTATATTGTAAAAGCAGGGGATACCTTATATGGAATTGCTAAAAGGTTTGGCTTAACAGTAGATGAATTAAAGCGTATAAATGGCTTAAATAACAATATTTTATCGATTGGTCAGGTGCTACTAGTAAATAATGGAAAAGAAGAATATATGCCAGAAATGAACATTTATACTGTTCAGCCAGGAGATACTTTATATAGTATTGCGAAAAGATTTGGTATAACAGTAACAACCCTAAAGGAAATGAATGGATTAACTAATAACTTATTAAGTATTGGTCAAACGCTAATAGTGTCATAAAAAAACATTCTGATAAACAGAATGCTTTTCTTTTTTTAATATCTAGTTATTAATGGGAAGATAAGTAATACAGCTACTATTAATACTCCGAAAAAAGCAATTAAGAAGAATAAATTACGACGATTTTGAGCTTTCTCTTCTTGCGTCTCAGAAGTGATTGTATTGATTAATTTCTCTTCCTTTTTAGGACGTAACTCTTCTGGAACATCTTCTTCTAAAACACTGGTATCGAATGTAGGAATAATATTGCTTTCTTTTTCAGGTTCTTTTCTTTTTTTCTCCTCGCCTAAAACGATAGGAGCTTGCTCCATGGCTGGATCAACAGGAATATCCATAGATTCAACAGGGTCCATATTTTGTTGAGGAGCGACATCTCCGTATAACCGATTATAGTCAAATGTACTGTTGTCCATATCGTTTGGAACCTCAGCAACTAACATACCGTTTGTAGCATCTGGTACTGGTGTAGCCACATTTTCTGCTGGTACTTCTGTAGGAGCTATAGGTGCCTCTACATTAGATGGAGCTGGCATAACAGGACTATTCTCTACTGGCTCTACTACAGGCATTCCTTCAACAGGAACGGCAGGTACTACACTAGGATTTCCATTAGGTACTTCCGGCATTCCATTTTGGATATTCAAATCTTTATTCTCTTCCATATTTTTTCCTCTTTTCTATGGTATTATCATGCTTAGGGCAACAATTCCTAAACAGAAACCAACTATAAATGCTAAAATAAAGGCATTGGAGAATCCGGCTTGTTTAAAGGTATTGAGAGTTAACACTTTTTGTTTTGCTTTTTCGCCAGCACCTTTTGCTTTTGTTTCCTCTTCTTCCTTTTTTTCTTCTACCGCTTCAGTAGAATATACTCCGTAACCATCGTCTCTTTTTTCAATGGTTTGAATCTCGCCATCACTCATAATAAGACCATTATCTACATCAACTTGGACATCTTGTCCACTTTGTTCTTCGTAGGTCTTTGCAACCGCTACATTCTTCTTTTCTTCATCGGATAGATTCTCTGAATCAGCCTTATCTGTCGATTCAAATTCTACCTCTGGTTTTATTTCTTCTTGCATATAATTCATCATGGCATCAATATTTTCTTCGCCACCTGTTTGAAATTGTTCATGTTCCTTTTGTAGCTCAGGTAATTGTTTCTCCATAGATTTTTTAGCATAGGAATTATCTAAGACCATCGTGCCATTAGCAGATTCATAAGTCGTAATTTCTTTTCCATTGGCATTAACGGTTTTTACGTTATCCATGTCTATTTTTTTCCTATCAGCAAGTTCTTGTTTTAATTCATCTAAGATATCTAAATACTCTTGATCTGTAATTTGATATCCCCACACTTTTCTTAAGGTATTATTGAGTCTTGTATGTGTCTGAAAAGTAGATAAATCAGGATTATCAGATATAAATTCGTCTAAGTCATGGTAAATACCAGATGAGATAAACTGTTCGATTTTATTTTTAATAGTTTGTGCTGCTAACGTTTTACCATTTAGACGTAAGCTATTGAAGACATCCGTAGCCATATCTTTCCCTCTATTCTATTTTACATATAACATTATAACATAAAATAAAACAGAAAAAAAGGAAAAATATTTACATTTTCCTAACACTATTATAATTATTTTATAAATTTATTACTTTTATGTACCACATTTTAAAATATATTTAAGAAAAAAGCAGGAAAAAAATCCCGCTTTATATTCTCATAATACTTTCTATTATTGGTTGATTTTCTCTTCTTACGGTACCGTTACTATCCTCTACTTTTGTATTTTTACAAATAGCGTCTACTACTTCCATACCAGTTATAACATGACCAAATCCAGCATATTGTCCATCTAGGAAAGTACTATCTTTATGGACGATAAAAAATTGTGAACTAGCGCTATTCTTATCTTGTGATCTTGCCATAGAAATAACGCCTCTTACATGAGAGATAGCATTTGCAATTCCATTTGACGCAAATTCACCTTTAATTTTATTAGGGCTTCCTCCAGTACCATTCCCGAGTGGATCTCCTCCTTGAATCATAAAACCATCGATAATTCGATGAAAGGTAAGACCATCGTAGAAATGACTATCCACAAGGGATAAGAAATTTTGAACCGTAATTGGTGCCGTTATTTCATCTAATTCTAAATCAATGGTTCCATAATTTTTTATGGTTATTCTTACTTTTTCCATAATATCTCCTTTTCTATCCTCTTACATCATATTACTTTTTATGCAAGAATGCAATATTTTCAACATGATAGGTATTCGGAAACATGTCAAAAGGAGTAATTTCTTCTATGTGATAATCCTCTTTTAAAAGGTTTAAATCTCTTACAAAAGTCATAGGATCACAAGAAACATAAACAATTTTTTTAGGACTTATTTTTAAAAGGATATCTAATGTTTGTTTATTTAAACCAGAACGTGGTGGATCAATAATGATACTAGTGATACTCTCTTTTAGTTTACTAGCTTCTATTCCAGCATCTCCACAGAAAAACTCAATATTGGCAACATGATTGAGGAGGGCATTTTCTTTAGCGTTTCGAATAGCCTCTTCACATTTTTCAATACCTATTACCTTTTTGACGCTATCACTTACAAAAATACCAATGGTACCTGTCCCACAGTATAGGTCTAATACGGTATCCTCTAGAGTAGGGTGAAGATATTCTTTTACTTTTCCATAAAGTAGTGGGGTAATCGAATCATTCACTTGAAAGAAAGATTCTAAAGAAACGAGAAATTGATACTTGCCAATGGTATAAAGAATCTTCTTGTCCTTTTGATAGGTAATTTCTTTTTCATTACTACGAACAACTACTTTTTCTCCTTTAGCAGGAAGACTTTTGATAGTATCATTTATTTTGTTATCCAAAAGTAAACAGGAAGAAATAGGAATAAAATGATAACTATTTTCTTCAAAATACCCTAGTTTTCCATTTTGTACTTGAAAAGTTACTTTATTTCGGTAATGGGTTTCTTTAGGACTTCCTACTATCTTTTTTAAAGGGATATCTCCTAATTGATAACGTGTTAAGATATTTCGCATTTTTTCTTCTTTATACTCTAATTGTTTGGAGTAAGGAATATGAAGAAGTTGACACCCTCCGCAGCTAGGATAGTAAGGGCAAGTGGAAGGAATACGGTCCTTACTTTCTTCTAGATAATGAAGGACTTTTCCCTCTGAAAAATTCTTTTTTTCTTTAGTAATTTCTATTTCAACGATTTCTCCTGGAAGAGCATTAGGAAGAAAAACAATTTTATGGTCGATTCTAGCAATACCTCTTCCTTGATGATCAAGAGATTCTATTTTTACTCGTTTCATCCTATCGCCTCACGAGTATTATACCATAAGTCCTATTTATTGCATATCAGTTTTAGAAAGTTATAGCTGATGTCCTCAATCTCTTTATTTCCTTTTTGAATTTCGTCAATGAGTGTTTTTTCAATATGAATACGGTTTTCCTCTCTTTTGCCAAAACACTCAAAATATAGATAGATTAGCTGAGAATCTTCCATCTCTTTTACCTCTTTTAAAAGGAAAGTCCTTTTTTCTTTTTCTTCTCTTGTCTCAAGAGGTGGGACTTTTTTAGAGAGTTGGATAGGCGCAATTTTTAAAAAATCTACTTTACGAATACTTTTCAAAATGGTATTTTCTTCCTCTAATAGAAGAAATGATTTTTTAATAACCTTACCATCATCATCTAATAATAAAGCTAAAATATCTCTATTGTTCGTAAATAAGACGGCAGATAATTTTTTCTTTTGTTTATAGACTTCTGTTTTTTCAAAAATGAGATGAAAGGTATTTTGATCGAGAATACAGTCATGAATCAGGAGACTTTGAAAGATAGAATCCTCAATTTGAAAAATGGGAATCTTTTTCACGTGACTGATTTTATCTTGTTTATTCCACTCATAAAAGTCATAACAAATAGGTTGAAAGTTTACATAAACATCATATACAAAGGTCATCTTTTCCCTCCTAATAAGACATAAAAAAATAAGATGGTAGCTCCTACAGGGAGAAACCAACAAAAAAAATCCTTACTAATAATTTGGATATAATCAAAAAAATTATACTGTAGAGTCAAAAAGTTTAGATAGCAAAAACAGCTTACAAATCCAATCGTTGTAAAGAGCAATCCCAAGAAAAGGATAAGTCCCTTTAAAAGCATATTCTCACCTGCTATATTTTATTAAAGCAAGTCTGTTTTTATTTATTAAATTCTCAAAATAAGATATAATGTATTAGGTGATGGTATGAATTTGATAGAATTATTAAAATATATTTTACTCGGATTTGTTCAGGGATTTACAGAAACGATTCCCGTATCTTCTAGTGGGCATTTGATGATTGTGAAATCTCTAATTCAACTAGATATCGATTTTGATACTCTTGCAATCATTACAAATTTTGGTAGCCTTTTAGCGATTATTTTCTTATTCCGTAAGGATATTTTTAGTCTTATTAAAAGTTTTTTTGGGTATTTAAAAACAAAGAAAGAGGAATACCGTGCGGAATACCGGTATTGTTGGTTAATTGTACTAGGATGTATTCCTGCAGGACTTATGGGACTTGTTGTTAGCAAATTAGATCTTTTTGCTAAGATTGAAAGTAATGTAAAAATTGTTGGGATTTCTCTTTTAATCACAGCTTTCTTATTGTTTGTGATTCGTAATTTCAAAGGGAAAAAAGAAGATGCTGACATTACTCCTAAGAATGCTTTGATGGTTGGATTGTTTCAAATTCTAGGATTATTTCCAGGAATTAGTCGAAGTGGTTCTACTATTGTTGGTGGTATGACACAAGGAATGAAAAGAGATACTGCTTTCAAATATTCTTTTATGTTATATATTCCTATGAGTATCGCAGCTATGATGTTAGAAGTAGGGGATATTCTAGAGGCTAGTATTAGTACTGTTACATGGATTTATTATGGTATTTCTATGCTTATCGCAGCTGTTGTTACCTTCCTTGTAACAAAGTGGTTTAGAGAAATTGTTAATCATGGAAAATTAATTTATTTTACTATTTATTGTACGATAGTAGGGGTTTTAGTTATTTTATTCTTATAAAGAAAAGAGCTTTTTATTTGACAACATAAGGGTTACTAATAGTTCCTTTTCCAGATGAAAATTGCGTGTCCTTTGAAAGAACAATCATTGGACGAATACTATAAGATGCGGTTACAATATAAGATTCTATTTGACCATTAGAGCCAAGATAGTGAACATAACTACTATTTCCGCCTCCTGCTTTTGCTATTGTCATAGATACCATGGTGATGTTATCTAGTTCGGAACCCCCATCGCTAAATCTTCCATCACTAAGAGGATAGTTTTGTGGAATATATAGGAAGTAGTTAGATCTATGTGTTGCATTTTTATTGAAAACTCCTCCTGTGATAATCATTTCATCTAACGTAATAATTCCTACCTTAGATGTTACAGCATTGGCTTCTGTTGCACATTTTAAAGTTGGTGTTCTACCTTGTGCGGCAGAATCCGAAATGATATCGTTACACCATTTGGTACTTTCTACTTTAGAAGCAGAAGAAGATTTCCCAATTCCATTATTATACCAAGATTCGACTTTGGACTTAATGTTAGAATTTTTATATAAATAAGTACTTGTTGAATCTGCATATTTTGTTTTATCAGGTTTTGAAGCAGATGTTAAAAGGACACTTTTTTTATTATAGGTACATTTATTACCACTACTAACATAAACTAGCTTTGTACCTTGTGTCTCTGTTGTTCTTACAATTTGCCAACAATATCCTGCAAATAGGACGTAATTATCAAGAACATTTCCTCTATAAAAGTAAATATTACTTCCTTTTAGTTGATATACTCCACTATCAGAAGCAGTTGATTGTTTAGCAAAATCAACATTTGTTCCTTTGGATTTTTTCTTCATGACTTCTAGGAAGGAAGTTGGTTCTTTTTCTTTTACTGTTACGGTACAGGTAGCTTTTAGTTTTCCATCTGATGTCGTTACTGTGATGATGGCAGTTCCAGCTTTAACAGCAGTAACAACACCGTTTTCTACTTTAGCAATGCCTACATTATTACTACTCCAAATGACTTTTTTATTAGTGGCATTTTCTGGTTTAATAATAGCCTGTAGTGTTGAAGTAGCACCTACCTCTAGAGATAACTGTTCCTTATTTAAAGCAATACTAGTAACACTAATCTCATTTTCTGCTCCTTTTTCTACAGTGACAGCAACACTTGCCCTTTTCTTACCATCTTTTGTTTCAACTGTAATAGTACATTTTCCTTCTTTTATAGCCGTAATAACACCATTTTCAACGGTTGCTATAGAAGGGTTAGAACTAGACCAAGACACACTTTTATTTTTGGCATTTTGAGGTTTAACAGTAGCTGTAACTTTTTTCTTTTCTCCTACTTTTAAGGTAACACTTGTCATATCTAAAGTAACGCCTGTAACAGATACATTACTATTGGACTGAGAATTAGAATTTGTATGAGAGTTACTGCTTGTATTAGAATTAGATGGCTTGTTAGAAGGTTTGCTACTACTTTCTTTATTATCCTTTACTTCTACAGTAATTTCTGCTCTTATATTTTCATTAGGAGCTTCTACTAAAATAGTTGATTTTCCTGCTTGAAGACCTTTTATATGTCCTTGTTGGTCTACTTCGACAATAGATTCATTGGTACTTGCCCAATCTAGATTTGCTAAAATCGTAGGATCCTCATTAATAATTGGGAAAATGGTTTTTTCTTCTCCTACTGAGATCGTTATTTTCTCTTTTTCAAAACGAAGACTCTGGATGAGAATATCGATTGCTGTAACCACCATGGACTTTTCTTTTTGCGTTTTTTTAGATTTTACAGTAATGGTTGAACTTCCTCTTCCAATAGCTGTTATATTTCCAGATTCATCAACCGTTACAACCTTTTCATCGGAAGACATCCATTCAAAGTTCTGATTTTCGGCTACTTTTTTGTTTTGAATAATTTCTACTTGATAGGTAGATTGGAGAGCCAATGTAATTTCTTCTCTAGGAAGAGAGAAATCACTTCCTCTTTGAATTAACATAAATATAAATAAAATAGCAAATAGAATTAAGAAAAGATAAAATAGATAAAGAGAAAATTTCAAAATCTTACGATCTCTTTGAAGTGAATTTTTATTATTTTCACGAACGACAAAAGCCGTTTCTTTTTCTTCCTCTGAATTATCTTTTTGTTCTAGTAATTTTTTAATTTCTATTTTATCTTCGCCTTCAGGTAGTATTTGTGCCCCTGTATCAACAGGACGCATGACATCATAGAAAGCAAAGGATGTCCAATTCTCTTTTTTGACCGTTTTAATAGGTTCTTCTACCTTTGGTTCTCCTGCTTTAGGGGTTCCAAAATCAAATTGAAAATAGTCAATAGTATCACTCTTTTGAGGATTATCTTCTACTTTCATTTCTGCTTGAGTACTACTTTCTAGTTTCTTTTCTGATTCTCCATTTGGTTTTTCTTCGGCAATTAGTTTTTCTAAAGGAATTGCTTTTAAACTAGAAGATTCCTCTTTGGTAGCAGGCAATTCCAAAGTATTTTCTAGTTCTGGATGTTCTTCTATTTCCATCTCATTAAGTTCTTCTTTTGGTACTGTGTTATCTTTTTTCTTAAGATATTTTTTTAGGTTAGAAAATATATGAACGGATTGATTGGAAATTTTATAACTAGAAGATTCTTCTTTTAAGAATTGATTATCCTTGATGATGAGAGAATGTTTTTTCCTTTTTTTATTTGTATCTTTTTTTTCTTGGTTAGAAGAATTTTGGGCTTCTATTTCATTTATATCCTTGTTCTCTTTTACATCTTTTTGGCTCATACACACACCTTATTCCCTTATTCTACAAATATTGTACGATAAAAAAGGTTAAAAATCAACCATAGAAAAGGTTTCAAGGTGCTTAAAAAGGCATAAAAATTTTTCTTCTTCATATACTAAGAGAAGAAAGGACTCATTATGAAAAAAGTATTGCGTGCGCTTTTTTATTTATTTTTTCCTCTTTTTATAGGAGGAATTGTTGGATTTTTAATATCTTCACATATTGATTACACTAGTTTAGTAAAACCACCTTTTGCGCCCCCCAAATTGGCATTTCCAATTGCTTGGAGTATTATTTATCTTTTGATGGGAATCTCTTATTTTTTATGGCGCCGAGAAGAAGAGGATTTTTCTTTTTCATTCCTTTATTACGTTCAACTTTTTGTTAATGCTTTTTGGTCTATTATCTTCTTTGTATGGAAATGGAGATTCATCTCTATCTTGTGGATTTTACTTTTAGATGGCTTGGTTCTTTATCTTGTCTATCAATTTTGGGAAAGAAAGAAGATTTCTGCTTATCTAAATTTCCCTTATGTTTTATGGATTTTGTTTGCTACGTATTTAACAATAGGTATTTATATTCTAAATTAAAAAAGAAAATGGTTAATCATTTTCTTTTTTTTGTTCATAGATAATCATAACGGTAAATAGGAGGATACCCAAAATAGAAAGGAGTAATCCTAGCTTGCTACCAGGAGCTTGATAAGTAATCTCAATATGGTGATTCCCTTTCGTAATAGGAAAACCAACAAAAGCGATATTCGTCTTTTCATAATCTTGTTTTTTTCCATCTACTTCGATTTTAAATCCTTGATCATAAGGAACACTTAATACGAAATAGCCATCCTCTTTGACTGTGATATCGCCAACGATATTATCTCCTTTTGTCTTGTTGTAATCAAATTGAAAAGGATCAATATTTTGATTTAAATTTTGAATGGTATCATAGTCCAAGGTATAAAATTCAAAATCTGTAAGTTGATAATTTCCTTTACTAAGAGTAATTTCTAATTTATCAATTTGGTCAAACGCTAAAACGTAATCAAAGGTATAATTTTGATTATGGTATTTCCAAGAAGAACAAGTTAGTTTGTTTCCAACATTATTGATAATAATTTCGGTATCGCCAATATCACAAGAATTGGATTCTAAGAAGCGAAAGCGGATATAGAGAAGTTTATTTTGAATAGGTTCTTCTAAAGGAAGAGAAATATTCGTCTTTTTCTTTAAGGAGAAAGTGTAGACACCATTTTCTTCTTTCCCATTTAACTTTTCTAATTCTTTTAAGTCTAATTTTAAGTCTATCTCTTTGATATTAGAAATAACTTTGGTATTTCCATTTTTAACAATGATATTTTTTAGTAGAATATCTTGATTATAAGGATATCCTATTTTTTCAAAATCTTCTTGACTCACAAGATGCGAAGAAGCAAAAGCAAGGGGAAGGGCATTATCTATTTGATAAAGGGATTGTTTTCCTTTTTTGTCTATTTTCTGATAGCCAATAAAAGGTGTTGTTTCCGTAAGTAGATATTTATTTCCTGTTAAAAGAAGAAACGGATAGTTTTTAGGGGCACTAACGATAAGTGTATTTCTACTTTGAACGGCATTATTTACGATATCATAGTAAAAATCATGATAGTTTTGATTATAAGTAGAAGCATAAAGGGTAGAAGTATAATAGTGATCATTTTGAAAAGTTCTATTTACATTGGCAAGAGGAAATATTTGATTCGTAATTCGGTAAATAGAAGAATCTCTCTTAGTTACTTCTTCTACTAGGATCTTTTCATTTTGATAAGAGGTTCCAAAGTAAGTTTCTTTTTTAGCTAAAGTATCCCCTCTAGAAACACTAACGGTTATCGTAAGGGAACTGATAACGAGAAGAATTTTGCCTAAGAAAGAAATCTTACCTTTTAAATATTTAGAAAAAAGTAGAATTCCTATTAGAACCATGAGCGTATCAAAAAGGAAAAGGGGAACATAACTTGAAAGCGAAAAGACTCCTAAAACAAGAATGATAAGAGTAATTCCTATACAAGGTTTAAGTTTGAAACTCTTTTCATCGATTCCTCTTAAAAATAAGGCGATACTAAAAGCATAAAGAGGGGTAAAAGGGATTAAAGATTTCGCATCAATATACATTGTTGCATTAAAGATATAATTAATAATTGGAAATAAAATAAGTGCGGAAAGTACACAGCCTAGAAATTTTTCTTCCCGTTTTTGAAAGAAAAGAGAAACAACTGCAAAAATAGCGATAACACCAAGGCCTACTCCATAAGAGCGATATAAAACATAGTTAAGATGAATGTTAGGAAGAAGTAGTTCTAGAAAAGAGACTTGAACATTGAGTTCTCCTCGTCCACTTAAAATAGCCAAAAAGGTCGGAACTAATAGAATGCCAGTTGATAAAATACCGATTAAGATAGGACACACGGCTTTGATTCCATCTAAGAAAAAACTCTTGATAGTTATTTTTTCTGTTCTAGCAAGGTATTGGTAAATTCCATAAAGAACAAGGACAATAATACCTACAACAGAGTAGTAATAACTCATCAAAATCATAAGAAAAGTTCCTAAACTGAGTAACCAAGATTTCTTTTTTTCAAAGTAGGCATCTACCCCCATTAATCCTAGTATTAAAAATGGCATGTAGTTGATAAACATTAAGTGGCGATGAGCGTGATAGAAAAGAGGAGAAGCACACATAAAGATAATACTAGAAAGTAAGGAAATAGAAGGATTAAAATGATGATTTCTTAAGAATTTATAGAACATCCATACACTTGCTAGTATCAAAAGACAAGTGGTAACGGTAAGATAATTATACATATTTTGGATAGGCAAAAAATAGGATAAGATTACAATTGGATTGAAAAGTCCATAATAAGAAAAATTATAGATATTTTGTCCTCCACCTAGTTGAAAGGCAAAATTTGGGAAAAAATCTTTTGTTTGCAAAAATAGGGTACGAAAATATTCTGGAATAATGACATGTTGACTAGGCCAGTCTGTCGTAGACCCAAATAAATATCCATCCTTTTTCCATAGAATACCAAAAATGATCCCTACAAAAAGAATTCCTAAAAGAATGAGATTTATCGTATCTATTTTTTTCCATGCTTCTTTTTTCTTTTCCATTTTATCACCTTTTTTCCTGTTTCATTATAACATAAATTTTAGAGAGTATAAAATTTCTCTTTCTTTCTAAAACATTTTATTAATTATTTAAAATAAATAGCAATTGGTAACAAATTAAAAAAATAAAACGCCTAAACGTTTTATTTACAGTATTTCTAATTAGTGTTTTTTATATTTGGTTAGAACTTTTACAGTGGATGGATTTAAATCCCCTGTAAGAGGATAAGTTACCTTTAAAATCTCTTCCCCAATTGGATTTAATTCGCGGTAAAATTCTCCTGAAATATCGGAAATATCGCAAACCTGCATTTGACCCATGACAAGGGGATTTGCTTGTCTAATTTTAGGCTTAGAATAAAGGACTAGACCATCCGTATCATCTTTAGCGTATCGTACACTTTGCATAGAAGAGACATCTTGCCATACATCTCTATATTTACTATTTAAAATTTTTTCAATGATTTCCTGTTCACTAAGTTGGAATAAATCTTGTTCCGTGATGAGACCGATATCTTCATAATACTGCAAGGTAAGACCTAAAACTTCCATCATGTAGCGGGATTCTTTTCCTAGCATGATTCTACTATAGACATGAATGGCATGGAAGAAGTCTTCATAGGTGGCAGAACCCCACTCATCTAATACGATTTCTCCTTCAAAATTTTGTAATCTTTCATTAAAAGGATCCACTGCTTGTCCATTTAAGTTATCACAATAGCCAATCATGTAATAGAGTTTTTTAATTTCTTCGAAAGAGTGGGTGTGTTGCCAAATGAGACAGGTAGTTAAAATACCATCTACTCTATCTAGACAAAGAGTAGGTACGGGTTTATCAATTAGGGGATATCTACTAGCTGTACAAATATCTGAAAGAGAAATTCCATCTTCTGATAGATATTGTAGAAATTCTTCATCTTTAGAAACAATACTTTTGACATCTAATTCATCATGTTCTTGCGTTAGTGCCTCACCCCTTTTAAAAGAATTGACATGGGAAAAAGCAAGCGTTCCAACATCATGAACAGCTCCAGCAAGAGGAATGGTAAGACCATCCGATAACTTACTAGCTGTATAGGCAATGTTTTTAGAGTGATCAAACCGAGAATAATATTCGATAGGCTTTAAAGGTTTTAATTGAATATAGTCCATACCACAAAATTGCCCTATGCCTTTTAGTCTTTGGAGGGTTTTTGTTTGAAAATATCTCTCCAATTTTTCATTTGCATTTTCTTTATTTAAATTTTCATATTGTTCTTTTAACATAAAAATCCCCCCAATAGGTTTTATTGTATCATAGAAATCTTGAGAAACCTATCCTTATTTACTAAAAAATAGATAAAAGGATAATTTTATTTTTTCTTTAATAAAGTATATCTACTTTTATCAAACATCTGCCAAGGCGCAAATTCCCTTCCTTCTGTATGACCAGATATAGCGAAATTGGTAAATCCAAAGCTAGCTAGCAAATCTTCCTTTTTTTCTAACTGTTTTAGAAGATTTCGGATAACACTTAACCAGATAAAATCAGGGATTGGTTGATATTCTTCTGGAATAAAAGATGAAAATACTTTTTCCTCTAACCCAATCGATTTTAGAAAGTTTATTCTTTCCAGTCTAGAGATTTGGTAATCTTCGTTATTAATCTGATAAATTTGATAGTCTTTAAAATTCTCGATACTGAGTTTTCTTAAATCAAACCAAGGAATAAAATATCTTTCGTGTGTACAAATATTTTTAGAAACTTCTCTTCCATCAAAACCTCTCGAAACGGCTTCAATGAGGACACTTATTCCTAAATCAACACCAACCGATATTCCAGCCCATCTTTCATATCTTTCCGTTGGCTTACTAGTTAAATTAAATAAAACTAATACGCCGAGTGGATCTTTTTCTTTCACTTTTATGAGTGTTTCATAAAAAACGTTTTCCTTTCCCGAATTTTCTATCCCTAAAATAGGAGGTCTTCCTTTTAAAGTGTCTACTCTATTTTGACTAAAGTGATGTAGAAAATCTTTGTTTTCTAAATATTCCTCCTTGCTTTCTACAATGGTTAGGTCACGGATGGGACTTAATTGTGGGAAGAAATATAATAAATTCAGCATATCACTTGTTCGATAATATTTCATCATTTTTGGTTGATCATGAATATTTTTAATACTTAACATAAATATGCTCCTTAAATGACTCCTGATATTTTGATATCCTAGTACTTTTGAAAGATACCATAAGAAAGATTTTTTTACAAGCCCATTTTTCTTTACATTTTCATTTTTGAAGTAAGAATGGTTTTAGCGTTTCACTAAAACTTTTCCCTTACCTTCATAGCTAGCTAATTCCTGATCTATATGTTTGGCAATAAAATAGGAGTTAAAATCTGCCTCTGATAAAGAATCTTCGTGCTGATCATATACGATTCCTGGGATGATATATAGATTCCACCCTTTTTTTAAATAGTTAGAAAATTCTGTTATTCCATTTAAGGAACTAGTAGTTATGGTTTTGTCCATGGTGGATTCAATTTTATGAAATCCACAAAATCTTACTAAGATATCTCTTATATCACCATTTGTTAGATGTATCAACTCGCTTAATATTTCTTTCTTTTGATGAGATTCATTGATTCTTCTAAAGGCAGAATATAAAGATGCTTCAGCGGCTAAATGACCAGTAATTAAAGTAATTAAATTTTTTTGGTAACTTCGTTCAGGATGAGGCCATTTTATCCTGGAAGAAGTGATGAATTTTTCATATTCTTCTTTTCTTTTCACCATAGCTTTATAGCGTTCTTGTTCTTTTTCTACCTCAGGAGTAAGAATGGTAGGAAGTTTATATATTAAATGAGAATAGTTTTCAAATTCATCATAAGTAATATAGCCGCGAGTTTTAATCTCTTGAATATGTGTGTGATACGGAATATTAGGAACTCGTTCATTATTTTTTAAGCAATTAGATATATCTTGAAGAGAAAATATTAAATTTCCTCTTTGATGACCAAATCCCGTATTATATAAGTAGCCATTAGGAGTGATATACCAAGCATTTGGCCAAGTCACCGTTTTCCCATCTTTTTTAGGTGGCAGTTTTATAGTGGATTTTTCTTTTAGTGTGGTTAAGGCTTCTTGTATTTCTTTTTGGGTATGACTTAAGAAATCCTTATAATCTGGATAAAAGTCAACTAAATAAGGAATAGAAAAAAGTATTTCATGTAATAAACATTCTAAATCCCAAGAACTAAACTTTAGACTTTTTTTAAAATCATCATGCATTTCCGCATAAGATTCATCCCTGTTTTGAAAAAATTGCCCATTTCCTAATAAACATTCATAAGGTAATAAAGAATATTCCATGCTTTTAAAAAGAAGGGATTCCTTTAGAGCCATCATGAGATAATCTATTTGATTTAGTTTGATAAATAAAGGACTTAATTCACTTAAAAGACTAGTAGAAAAGGGGATTCCTTTGGTAGAAAAATCTTGATTCTTATCATAAGATTCCCTTAGTAAATAGGTTTTGAAATCTTCTAAATTGTCTAATTCCCAAAAATATTCATACATCGGATTTTCCTTACTTCCTTTCTAGTTGAAGATGTTATTTTATCTTTCAAGCCTTTTTGTTTTTTCTTTGGGCCTTTTTGAAACCGGCAAAAGTATTGGTATTCCAGAAGGGTGATAAATCAAAGATTTCGGTAAGATTACTTTAGGTTTTTCTGAAAGTCCCGCTGTTTTTAAAAGAGGTTTTATCTCATAAAGACGATTTGCTACCATTTGATAATTTTTTCCATATCCACTATGAAGTTCTAAACTGTTTGAAGAGTTTCTCTTAAAATAATATTTTAGTTCTTCTATCTCATAAGAAGAATAGAAATCTAAAGAGGTCATATCCTTTTTTAAATAGATATTCTCTTCTTGTTTGGTATAGCGAAATTGACTAGATATTTTTAAAATTTGATTTAAACCATCTAAAAGCGCTAAAGAAACATCCAAATCAGTTTCTATTTTCCGTTTAGATTGATTTATGATTCTAAGCTTTTCTTGTTCATCTAAGATATCCGGTAGATAAAGTGCCTTAGATCCTGTAGAGTAATTTTTAGAATAAATTTCACAATTTCCTAGATTGTGAAAATGATATAAAAAGTTAAAAGAATAGACAATTCCACTAATGGATAAAGTAAGTAATTGAGGACAAGAGGCGGGAATCCAGAATAAACAATGATGATAGACGGGATTTTTTTCAGGACTTTTGATAGATAATGTCTCTCCTACTTCTAAAGATTCTAATCTAGGTAAGTAGGTCTTAGAAAAAAACATAGTTAATTGCTCATCTGAAAGGTCCTCGCCATTTATTTGTAAGGTTGGTGAGAAAATCACGGTTTCTTGAAAATGATTGATTGATGAGGATGAAATATAAAGTTCTCCTTTAAATTCCTGAAGAGAAAATAACTCCTCAAGTTTGCAATGAATAAAAAATAGACTGCCATTAAAATCTTTAAAATTACAACTTTTTTCAATAAAACAATCTTCAAAAGTGACTTGTCTTAATTGAGGAAAATAGGCTTTTAAGATATACATGGTATCTTTTTTGATAATCATATTACTTATTTTAAGAGTTTTTAGTTTACAGAGATCTTCATGGTAATCATGTGCTACTATGCCGTTAATTACTTTATAAAAACAAGGATTAGAAGACGTTAAAAATTGATAAATATAATGAAAAAATAGGGAAGAATATTGACGATTAGAAAGCGCAAAATCCAAATGATACATTTCTAATATTTCATCTATTTCAAAAATAGCCATATATTCTTTTTGCTCTTTCAAGAAAAGAATATCCATATTTAATAGTTTTATTTCTTTTTCTTTTGAGTTATTTACTAAACGTACCCAATCTAGTTTTTCATCTACTAAAAAATGATATCGATTATATAAATATTCATATCGTTTTTTCATTTTTTTCTTCTCCTACCGCGATTTTCCTATATTTTCCTGATGAATACTTATTATAACATAGTTTTTCTATTTTCCTTATTTTTTATTTTGGACAAGACTCTTCATAACATAAAAACGACTTTTTTATAAGCCGTTTTCTTACCTGAAAGTAAAAATATAACCCTGCTTGATATTAAAAGGGCAATTTAAATGTTGATACTTAGTCCTACTCCCACTTCTTTTATATCTAATTTTTTAGCCATTTCTATTTTTGCTTTTAATGAAACACAATGACAAGGATATAATAATGGGATATTATTTTCCGATAAATAATTTATTGTTTTTTCTAATCTTTCGTCTATATCAAATAAATGAAATCCCCCAATAACACCATAAATTCTATTATCACCACAAACTTTTTTAGCATATTCCAGTATGTTACAAATGCCACTGTGGGAGCATCCAGTAATAACAAATAGTCCTTTTTCACTTTGATACACTATGGCAGAATCATCATTTAGGGTATCTTTTACTTTTTTACCATATGTCATTTTCTTACCAATAGCATATCTTGTTTCAAAATCATTTAAAGAGGGTATTTCTCCTAAATAAGTGATATGCTTGCTAATTTTAATCGGTTTTTTTGATAAATTTAATTTACACACTTTAGAAAGCTCATCTTTAGATAACGGACTTCCTATGTATAAACCTGTATTATCTTCTTTATACTCAAAGCAATCTGGATGGGTTATTAATTCCATGTTTCTTTCTTTTTCAAAAAATTTTTTTAAACCACCAGTATGATCATCATGTCCATGGGATATAACTAGCTTATTAACATTATTGAGATTAATATTTAATAATCGAGCGTTTTTCATAAAAATACCAGAATATCCTGTATCAAATAAAATTTTATCGTCATCATCTTCTATATAATAACTAACTGCTGGCTCTCCAAAATAATACCTATCTATAAATGTATTATTATCTACTAATACTTTTAATTTCATAATGATATTTTCCTTCTACTCTTCCTTCCTTACAATAAGAATAATTTTTTATATGAGTGTGTTTCCTAAATGGTCAAAATTTAATACAAAATCATTGAATAGAGAACAAACGTTTGATATAATCTTATTAGGAATACTTAGTTAGTTTAGGTACTATTCTCCTTTCCTTTTTAAAGTGGAAGGAGGTGAAGTTATGAGAAAACAAGAGAAATATCTTTGTACTATCATAATACTCCTTATTATTGTGATTTTAGTCATACTAATAAAAATAGTACCAACTGTATAAGTCGGTACTAACCTAAAATTTGGGAATAGTACCTAACTCGTCAAAATTAGGTATTCCTTTTTTATTTTATGCAATTTTCCTTGATGAATACATCATAACATAAAAACGCACCTTTATCAAGTACACTCTCTATTTTCACTCGAATTTTCCGAGTTACAATCCATCTGGCGCCTGTGTCATAGTTATTTACAACTTTTTTGGTAAGCTTTAATAGCATCCTTTTTATCTTCCACAGTTTGCAATTGTTTGAAAAGAGTGTTAAATGGAATACAAAAATCATATATTCTTGAACCGGACTGCCTTACATTAATTGATATATAATATGGAACTTTTGGTAATCCGCCATCAAATTTATCAAATGTTAGAATTATTTCATCATCTTTTTTAGCTATTTTTAATACATTTGGGCATTTAATAGGATAAGCATCACATAACATTGTAATAACACCATTTTGAACTAAAGATTTATACCAAGAAGTACTTTTTTCATATTCCATTGTTTCTTGAACACTTTGTAAATTTTCATTTTCACCCAAGATATTACCATTTATTATATCTGTATAAAATTTATCAAATACGGAATACACTTCTCCTTGATTACTATCAATGTTAAAAGAAATGCTAGATATTTTACGATAGTCTTCGTATTTACAAGATAGGTTTATATCAGATCCAGTTTGATAAATTGATAAAACTTTTTCATCTTGTATCAAATCAATATCAAAAGAATTATATTCATTGCTAATTTTTTTTACTTTCATAAATGTGCTCCAAAAATATAATTATATTATAACCCAAAATTACCTAATATCAACATTATTCTACCTTTGGCGAAATAATTAATCCCCTAGGTATTTTGACAAGTATATCATAATACCTTATTGAGAAGTAATAAAAATTAATCAATGTTTGATTGTTTTTATCATAACAATTATAGTATTTATTGAAACATTTGATGTGAGTGTTGTCCTCCAATCTTGAGAAAG
Source organism: uncultured Bacilli bacterium (assembly GCA_947632115.1). Taxonomy (GTDB): domain Bacteria; phylum Bacillota_I; class Bacilli_A; order RF39; family UBA660; genus UBA5578. Next base: position 260 of record CANROB010000027.1, on the reverse strand, counting down.
GAAGGGGATACAATAAAAAAGAACTTTTGGTAAGTTCTCTATATTGATGTTGTCAATATGCAAATGTGTTTTCTAAATTGTCAAAATTTAATACAAAATCATTGAATAAAGAACAAATGTTTGATATAATTTTATTAGGAATACTTAGTTAGTTTAGGTACTATTCTCCTTTACTTTTTAAAGTGGAAGGAGGTGAAGTTATGAGAAAACAAGAGAAATATCTTTGTACTATCATAATACTCCTTATTATTGTGATTTTA
>CANROB010000026.1 GCA_947632115.1 uncultured Bacilli bacterium | reverse complement strand
CGTAGGAGTTTGGGCCGTGTCTCAGTCCCAATGTGGCCGATCAACCTCTCAGTTCGGCTACGCATCGTCACCTTGGTGGGCCATTACCTCACCAACTAGTTAATACGCCGCAAGCTCATCGTAAAGTGAAGCCGAAGCTCCTTTTAGCATATCAAGTTATCCTAATATGAATTATCCGGTATTAGCATTCGTTTCCAAACGTTATCCCAGTCTTTACGGTAGATTACTTACGTGTTACTCACCCGTCTGCCACTAGGTGGAAATTCTCTATCCAGTTCCGTGCAAGCACATCGCTTTCAAAAGGCCACCTCGTTCGACTTGCATGTCTTAGGCATGCCGCCAGCGTTCATCCTGAGCCAGGATCAAACTCTCCAAAAAAATATTTTTTGAATTTCATGTTTCACCCTAGCTAATAGTGAATTGACATTTTGCTCAGTTTTCAAAGATCATTCTCTTTCCCATCTCTGGGAAAGCAAACTCATTGTATCAAACCTATTTAAGATTGTCAACACATTTTGTTGATTTTCTAAAGGATTTGACACAATTTACAAATTTTTTATTGAGCTTCTTGCTCAACATTCAATAATATATCAAACTAAAGAATAATTGTCAAGCATTTTTTTTACTTTTCCAAAAATCTTTTTATTTGACACATTCTTGTTTGTTACCCTATTTGGAATTGAAAGGTAACTTTTTCGAAAATTTATTTTTAAAATTTTCGGCTTTTCGTTGAAAGCTCCTATAATATAACAAATTTCATTTTAGAAGTCAATCTGTTTTTTTATTTTTTTTCACTTTTTTTCTTAGAATATGAAAAATCAACAGTTTTCTTTCAACAAAACGCATTTAATATAACAATAAAGAAACCGTTTGTCAAGAAGAAATACACAAAAAAAGCATTTTTTTCATTCATGCCTTTTTAAGAGACAAAATTCTCATTTTCAGATTCTTTTTTTAGTTCCAAATAAAGTTTTAAATAATCTTCATTTTGTTTTTGATCAAACATTAATGCATGGCTATGATATAAATCAATTAATTCTTTCATAGCATGGTTAACTACTAAATCCAAGTCATCTGAGTATTCCATTTTTTTCTTATGATACTGATACTCTAACTTATCCAAAATTTTATATTCTCCTTTTGGAAAGATTCGCAAATCTAAATCATAATCAATGTACTTAATCGTCCCTTCCTCAATAATATAAGGAGTCGCTATATTACAATAATAATAGATACCATCCTTCTTCATCTGTGAAATGATATTGAACCATCGATCTTTAAAGAAGTAGATGATGGCTGGTTCTTTCGTACGCCAAGTCGTTCCCTCTGACTCCGTCACTCTTGTTTTATTATTTCCAAATACAATATAGTTTTTCTTAATATCTAGAACAATGGCTTCATCCCAAGCGCGATGAATTTTGCCATTATGTTTATAGCATTGTATTTGATAGCGGTCTCCTACACACATTTGTTTCATGCAACCACCTAAATTCATTATATCACAGAATTGGGCATGAAACAAACTATTTAGAAAGTTCTTCTAAAGCTCTTTGCAATTGATTATCCGTTTCATCTGATGGATTCTCATAGTATTCGTCTTGTAAAGATACATTAATATCAGGAGCAAATCCTTGAGTATCATTTACCCAATTACCATTAGGAGTGAGCCATTTTTTCGTTGTCACTTTAAATTGATCCCCATTAGATAAAGTTACCAGTCCCTGAACAGTTCCCTTACCATATGTCTTCTCTCCTATAATTTTAGCATTTAAGTTATCCTTCAAACTTCCAATTAAAACTTCAGAAGCAGAGGCACTATAACCGTTAGCTAAAAAGACAATCGGATATTTTTTAGTTTCTTCCCCACTAGAATGAATCTTCTTTTTCTCTCCATCCTGTTCTAGTTGATAAGCGATATGAGAAGAGTCTACAAAAAGACTAATAATATTAGATACAGCTGTCAAGTGTCCTCCCGTATTATCCCGCACATCAATAATAAGGGAATCTATTTTCTCTTTTTCTAATTTTTTTAAACTATCTTTAAATTGTTTATAAGTATTATTAGCAAAAATAGAAATGGCAAGATAACCAATCTTTTTTCCATTCTTTTCAAAAGTCTTAGATTCTATAGAAGGAATAACGACACTAGATTTTTGAATTGTTACTTTTTTAGTCTCATCATCTCGTTGAAGTTCTAATTCAAAAGAATCCTCTGATCCTTTTAAAACGGATGAACTAAAATCAGAGGTTTCCAACTCTTTTGTCGATTTGCCATTCACGGAAAGAATGATATCCCCTACTTTAATTCCTGCCTTATCTGCAGGCGAGTCTTTAAAGACAGAAGCAACTACCATATTTTTCGTACTAGTATCCTTATATATAGAGATACCTAACCCACTATAACTTCCTTGTAACGTGAGATTCAGTTCTTCATAATCTTCTTCATCCATATATACAGTATATGGATCTCCCATCTTTGCCATAACGCCTTTTAAAGCAGCATCTAAAAGTTCTGCTTCATCAACATCCTTATAATAATTATCAACAATATATTGGTAATTCTCTACAAAATTCATCAAATCATCGCTCAAAGCAATAGGTTGATTAATCGTTTTAGGGCTTTCCTTTACCCTAGCAAAAGCATTACCAGCAAAAAAACTGAAAATACAAGTTATTACAACTAAAATGACAACTTCCTTACTCTTGAAGTCTTTTCCACGATTATTGAACTGTTTAATTTCTATTTTTGTTTGTTCGTCCATGTTATCATCCCCTATTCATCATAGCATACTCAAATTAAAATGTCTATTTGGAAGATTTTAAAATATCTCTTGCTGCTACTAAGCCTGTTGCTGCAGCTGTAACAATATTCCCTGCTTTACCAGCACCATCCCCAATAAAATAGATTTGGTTATTTTTAAGTTTAAAATGATTATCCGTTTCAATTTCATTACTAAAGAATTTTATCTCTGGTCCATAAAGAAGGGTATCATCATTATTCACACCAGGAATAATTTTATCTAGCGTTTCTAATCCCTCTAAAATATTTGTAATAATTCGATGAGGTAATACAAGTGCCAAATCTCCTGCTACACAATCTTTTAAAGTAGGTTCTATAAATCCTTTATTAATACGATGCCACTCACTTCTTCTACCGCTTTTTAAATCCTTTAGAGATTGAATAATTGGTTTTCCATCTCCTAAAACGTTCGCAATACGGGCAATAGACTCTCCGTAAAGCCGAGTGTTGGTTACAGGCTGTGTTAAATTAACTTTAGAGATAAAAGCAAAGTTAGTGTTATTACTTTTCTTTTCCTTCAAGGCATGACCGTTGACACAGATATATCCATAATAATTTTCTTTCGCTACAAAACCGCCTGGATTCGTACAGAAGGTTCGAATTTCATCCCCATACGTCTTTGTTTTAATAAAGATAGTAGGATCATAGATAATATTTGTAATCTCTTCCATGATATCTTTTCTAACTTCTACCCGAACACCTATTTCAATACTTTGAGAAAGATAAGGAATTTGATACTTATCAGCAAGTTCTTGAACCCATTTTGCGCCCGTTCTACCAGGAGCAACAATCACATTTTTGGTCTCTAAAGAAACTTTTTCTTTTGATGTCTCATAGGTCACCAGATGAGAAGTAGCCGTTTTGGTTTTAATATCCACTACATTTGCTTGATCAATTAAGGTAACTCCCCCTTTTTCAAGATACTTGCAAATGCCTTCAATATATTCTGGTAAATGATCGCTTCCTAGGTGTTTTTGTTTAATAAGTAGTAACTTAGCACCCGCAATCGCAACTTTTTTACGGATTTCAGAAGCCTCTTCCTGATTACTAGGATAAACTTCCGCATCCATCTTAAACTGATTAAAAATTTCTTCCGTTTCATCAATCAAACGATAAGCTGCACTTTCGCTCATATATTTCGTTAAATCACTTTTTCCTAGTTTAGGAATAAAATTTAACTTTCCATCCGAAAATGTTCCCGCGCCCCCGTATCCTGATAAAATGGCGCAAGGATTACAGTTTTGGCAAGCTACCCCCAATTTATTCATTGGACAAGTTCTTCTAGCTACTTTCCGGCCCTTATCCAGAATGGCTACTTTTAGATTTTTATTTTTCGTAATTAACTCATAAGCCGCAAATAAACCAGCAGGTCCTGCTCCAATAATGACAACATCAAACTTTTTTTCCATTCCATTTCACCAAGTTTATTGTATCATAATTTAAAGATACATGATATAATTTTTCTGGTGAGGTTATGAAAAAGTTTCATATGGTAGATGAAGACTTTATTTGCGAAAACTGTGGCAGTGAGGTCAAAAAACTAAATTATACAGCACGAGACCATTGTCCTTATTGCCTTTATTCGAAACATGTCGATATCAACCCAGGGGACCGAGCAAATACCTGCCAAGGTCTTTTACGCCCTATTGATATTGAAAAATTTAAAGATACTTATAAAATTATCTATCAATGTGATAAATGTCACCAATTCCATAAAAATATTTTAGCAAAAGATGATAACCTTGATGTCGTGATTGCTCTTTCTTGTAAAGGGCAATAAAAAACTCTATCAAATAGAGTTTTTTTATGAACAAGCACCATCAGCAAGGGATACCTGAACAGAACTTCCTTGATAACTAGCTACAAAATGTTTTGCTGTATTATAACTATCCCCAAAAAGACTTTTGGCAATACTTTCTTCTAAGGATTCTGCTTGCACCATTTCCTGAAGGGATATACAATAATTTTCTTCTCCTCCATTATTGGGATATTTAGAGGCGTTCTCAAGAACATAGGAACGAGCGCTTTCTAAAATTAATTCCTTTTGTTGGGTAGAAAGTTCTTCCTGGTGGTTACTAAATTGGTTCATGACCTGTGGAAGTGCTAAAGCCGCTAATAGTCCAATTACAACAATAGTGGCAATAAGTTCTACTAATGTAAATCCTTTTTCCATACGCTCTCTCCTATTCTAGATTTATTATAGTATAAAGATTTCTTTTTTGCAAGAAAAAAAGAAACTATGGTAAGTTTCTTTCATCACTTGTTGACGTAATTGCTTGATCAATTTTATCCCCTATTTGAAAAGCAGATAAATCGTTCATACCAAGGCTACTATCACTAGTTACTTCTTCTTTTTGAACTGGCATATCTCCTAGAGGAACTGTTAAATCTTCCCCTCTATCGGTAATGGTTGCTGGTACCTCTTCATAATTCGTTGGTGTTTGCATAAAACTAGATAAATCAATATCATCCGTTGTTGGAGTGCTCATTACCTCTTTTAAAGATGCATCTACTACACTCTCTGTACTTGGTTCCGTTGAAAAAAGATCTGTATGATAAATATTTTCATCAGAAGTTAAACTTTCCTCAATCGTTGGAATAGAAAAAGTCTCTTCCTTTGGCTCTTGTATAGAAGTTGTATCTTGGGTAGAAGTTTCTTCTACCACTTCTGGTACACTCTCAACAGTTTCTACTATAGGAACCTGATTGTCTATAGAAATAGTAACCTCTTCTTTTTCTTCTGGATTACTAGGAACTGGAACTACTTTATCATCTATTGCTGGCTCCAAATTCATTTCTAAAGGCTTATTCTCCGTTTTTACTACTGCTTCCTTTGGAGAATCCGTATCCTCTTTTTTCTCTATAACAGGAACAACTTCCTTCTTTACTTCTTCTTTCTTTACCTCTTTTGGCTTTTCTACTGCTTTAACAGTGCTTTCTTTTTCTTCTTTTTTCTTAGAACCTTGTTGTTCTTTTTTCTTTTTATCAGCAATATAACCAATAATTGCCATAACAAACAAAATAGCAAAAATAATAAGCCACATTCCATTTTCACTAATAAAATCTGACATCTAAACCACTCCTTATTCTATACAATAGTTTATCATTAATCTTTCATTTTTACAATCTTTTTATTCAGAGAGATAATTTTCTCCCTTAAATGGCTCTGTTCTAAGTAAGTTAGGATAATCTTGTTGCCTTAAAACTTCATAAAGTACTAAAGCTACACAATTTGATAAATTTAGAGCCCGAATATTCGCGTTTGTAGGAATTCTAAAGCATTGATCTAAATAATTCCTTAAGATTTCTTTAGGGACTCCCGTACTCTCTTTCCCAAATATTAAATAAATATTTCTAGTGGTATCATGAAAATCACATTCCGTATGAGGTCTTTTCCCATATCTGGTTAAAAAATAGTAATCTCCCTCATTTTTACTTAAAAAGTCCTCCCAATTCTCATAAACTGTATAATCGCAATGTTCAATATAATTGACACCGCTTCTTTTGATATTCTTTTCATCTAAAGAAAAGCCAAGCGGTTTTATTAAATGTAGCTTGGCATAAGTACCGGCACAGGTACGCATAATATTCCCTGTATTTTGAGGAATTTCTGGTTCGTATAATACAATGTTAATCACTTTCAATGACCTCATTTCGTTTTAAAAATTGTTCGATACTATTGATTTCTCCATCGCCTGCATAAATCTCTTTGATTTCTCCATCTTCAATGGCGATTAAAATAGGTAATTCTTTATCATTCAAAGAAACCTTATACTTGTCTTCAAATTCTTTCATATTTTCAGAAATATCGATATAAGCAAAATATTGTTGAATATTGTGAAGAGATAAAAAATTTTTCAATGCCTCTTCTTTTTCTTTTAGTGATTCGTCTTTTTTATCGCTGATATAAAGTACTGCAACTGCATTTTCTACTAAATAATCATCAATATCGTCTTCTTTAATCTCTGTTAAAAAGCCACTCATAGCAGAAGTATATGTTTCTTCTTTCTTATAGATACTACATAAGTAGTAGGTAAGAACTACTGTTATTCCTACTAATAAAACACAAAAAGCATAATTTTTTGCTGGAACCTGTCTCATATTCTCACCTCATATTATCATTATACTACAAATGTTCTTTTTTGAAAAGGGACTAGAATTGTTCTGGATCATCTAAATCTTCTACATTCACTATTGGAAACTCAACTTGTTCTTCTTTTGCCATATCTTTAAATTTCTCACGAAAAGCCGCTAACTCTTTTACTCTAGAATCTGGATAAATTCGCTTACTATTTTTAATAGCATTATAAACATCTATTAAAGTAACTTCTTTCTTATCTTGATAAAGTGCCTGCGAAAAAGCAGCCGTAAGAACTGAAAAAGAAATATCTGGATACATTGCTCCTAATCCATAAACCCGTTTAAATTCACTAGTAGCTTCTACGATAGATTCAATTAACAATCTAGTGACATATTCATTGTATTTAAACTTAATACCTGTTTGTTTTTCAATCTTAGGTAATGTTTGTACTAGTACCTCAATCGTCGTTGGAATATCTTGTTCAATGACATCTACCCTATCAAAACGTCTTAGGAATGCTCTATCTCGTACAATATAAGTATTATATTCGATATCCGTTGTCGCACCGATAATTTTTACCATTCCTCTATCAATGGCTGGTTTTAAAATATTGGCAAGGTCCATTGGACCGCCATCTTTACTACCAATTAGGGTGTGAATTTCATCGATAAAAAGAATTACTTTGTCCATTCTTTTCAATTCTTCTACTAAAAGAGAAATAATCATTTCTTCTTTTCCTTGATACTGAACTCTTCCTACTAAGGCTGCCGAATTTACTTTGATAACTCGATATCCCTTTAATCTCTCTGGTACATTTCCATGAATAATTCTATACGCTAATCCTTCTACAATGGAAGTTTTACCAATACCAGCCTTACCTACTAATAAAGCAGACTTTTCAGGGGTTAACAAAATCATTGTCATTTTCCCGATTTCTTCTTCTCTTCGAATAGCAGGATTTGTAATATACTCTTTATCCGTTAAATCTTCTCCATACATTTTTAAAATACTTAAGCCGGTATAATCATAAAGTTTTCTTTCCTCTGGTTGTTCATTTTCAACCATTTGCTCATTATTTTCCATCTTATCACCTACTTTGATTATACCTTAGTACCCAAAAAAAGGAAAGTTCTTTTACGAAATTTCCTATTTTTTGACAACTAATAATTGGTCTGGCAAAAGATAAATTTTTTCATTGGTTTGAAATAAGTTTTCTCCACTTGTTCCTAGTTTTGTAGCAACACTTCTTAACGTATCTCCCTCTTTGGTGATAGCCATTTGATATCCCTCTTTAGGAATCAATAATTCTTGACCTGGATAAAGATAATCCTCTTTTTCAAGCCCATTCGCACTTAGAAGAACATCAACACTGGTATTCCACTTGCGTGCAATATCATAAAGGTTATCTCCTTTTTTTACCGTATAAACTGTAAAAAACGTACTTTCTTCTACCGTTGGTACAACAATCATCCCACCCGGTATCAACATCGTCATTCCATTTAATTCTTGTAATGTTTCTATCGATGTATGGAATTTGCGTGCAATATCCTCCCAGGTATCCCTAGAGGAAACTTGATAGACTTTATACATATTTCACCTCATTTTATTATATGTTTTCGCATAGAATATGGTGAAAGGAAAGATATATGAAAAAAGATCTACCAAAGGTTTTTCGAACGCCTATTTCAAAACCCATTCAAAACAATTCCACTTTCTTTTATGGAAAAGGAGATAGAAACGAAGAGGTATCTCCATTAGATACCTTTAAAACGAATCAAGTTTATCGAACAAAAGTAAAAATTACTTTGAAGGATAAAGTTGTAGAAAAAACGATTATCGGGCGAACAGAAAATAATCTCATTACCTTAGATAATGAGATTATTGCCATTACGGATATCGTGAAACTAGAGTTATTATAGGCACTCTACATAGGTATCAGAAAGACATCTTAAGCAACAAACACAATTTAAGTTCATTGTAAAGAATGAATTTGTTGATACATATGGGAACTCACTAGTTGTATCTGGATTAGCTGCTAAAACACGTAAAGTACAGCAATTGCCATCTAATTTTTCAACACGGAAAACATTAGAGCAAACACTACCTTCCTCTCCACAAACGGTATTATCCTTTGTGGTAGGCATGCTTAGCGGTACACCATTCGATAGATATAACATAACGGGTCTCGTATTACAAGTTAGTGAATTGGTGCCACTACCCAAGAATCCTCTATCACATGTATCTAAACAAGTCTCTGCTGTTGTTGCATTTTGCTGTAGAACATTGATAATTGCTAAGATTTCAGCGATACATCTACAAGAATCTGTATCAGTATTATTACACATATATAATCCACCCCTTCTGCTATAGCATATTCTCTTACCCTAAAAGAGTGTGAACAAAAAACCTAATTTTAAAAAGATAGGAACTATTTTTAAAATAGTTCTTTTTTGATGATTTCCCACTATTGATTATTTTACCATTTTCTAGTAAAATGAACATTAGAGAGGATAATCCTATGGCAAAAGATTGTATTCAAGAAAAAGAAAATTATACTATTCAAACCAACCAAGACGGAAGCACGATTACCGTTCGGGAATTGCAATTAGCCATTTTAGATATCATGGACGAAATCCATAGAATCTGTGTAAAAAATAAGATAGAATATGGTCTGATTGCTGGTTCGGCTTTAGGATGTGTAAATTATAAAGGATTTATTCCTTGGGACGATGACATTGATATTTGTGTTCTAAAAAAAGATTGGGATCGTTTTTTAAAAGCCTTAGAAGAAGAGTTAGATCCAAAATTTTATTTTCAATGTTTTGAAAATGATAAAAAATTCAATGTTATTAATGGTCCACAGATGAAGATTCGAAAAAGAGGAACTTATATTGAAGAAGTCAATTGGCTATTAAAAAATAGATGTAAAACAGGAAATGGAATTTTTGTTGATGTTGTCATTTATGATAATATCGCAGAAAAGAAATGGAAAGATGAAGTAGCTAGAACCGTTATTAAACTTACTGTCCCTTTCTTAGTTCTTTTCGATAATCTCCATCTTCCTCATACTTTTTTGAAAAGATTTGTTCGATGGTTTTCTAATCGATACGCAAGAAAGCATGAGAATAGTCCTCTTATCTCCCAACCCATTTCTGTTCCTTGGGAAAAATTCTTACACGAACCTGTATTTTTAAAAGAGGATGTTCTTCCTTTTAAACCTTATGAATTTGAAGGAAGAACCTATTATTCCTATAATAATATAGAAAAGATTTTAAAACAGTGGTATGGACCAAACTGTTTAAAAAAATGGGACGGAGAAAAATGGGTAGAAACTTTGCCTGTTCAAAAAAGAGTGCCAAAGCATACAGCCCATCTAAATCTTAAAGGAGAAACAAAAAATAACAAATAAGCTTGTTAGGAGTGGTTTCATGAGTGATAAATGTAAAAAAGGATTAATCCTTGGCATTTTCCTAATTGGAATAGCCATCATCATTGGAATACTTTTCCAACATGATATTGCCTTTGTATTCGCAGGAATAGGAACCATTCTAATAGGAATTACTTTTCTTGCTTGGATTAACGGCAATAAACAAAAAGAAGAAAAGAAAGAGGAATAATCCTCTTTTTATGTGCTCTTTAAAAAATAAAAAAGAGACTTGATAGAAAAAAGCCAGTAATCGCACTGTAAAGCAAATGTGGATATCGTTCTAACAGGATTTGAATAACCCGCAATAAAAAAATGGCACTTAATCCCAGCCCCAAACCAAATGGGATTATTTTTTCAAATGGAAAAGTCATTAATTCGCTAAATAATTTTAAGATTTCTTCATACCATCCTAGTGACAAGTAAATAGCTGTTCCACTTAATCCAGGAATAATGGTAGAAAATGCCTCAATAACCCCCATCCAAAAATACGTGAAGAAAGAAAAATGCATTCCTACTTTCGCAGGTAAGAAGAAAAAAAGGCTTCCTAGTAAAAAAGAAAAAATCGTGATAAGAAAACAATTACTTTTTCGCATGAGAGAAGGTAGACCTGTTAAAAGAAAAAGAAAAAAGAAAATTTTTAAAATGGTTTGATAGCGAAGAAAAACTTCTAGCAATACCTTGCTTCCTAAAATAGTTGCTATTACAAAGCCACTTCCTAATACGCCTAAATAAAATAAATTTTCTTTGCAATTTTGACGAAATTGAGTAATCGATGCGACAACTTTTTCATAAACTCCTAAACGAATAGCTAAAATACTTCCACTAATACCGGGAAGTACTTTTCCTATACCAATCAATACTCCTTTCAAAAATAAGTTCATAGTTCACCCAATTTATTGTATGGAAAGAAAATCAATTTAGAACCAAAAGCCTTTATTTCGCTAAATTTCTAAAATAGCCATTTTGAACATATTTTGTTTCACTAACAACCAGAAAAGCTTTTTCATCATAATGATGAACGAGTTTTTTTAACTCTTCTAAATAGTGGCTATCTATTTCTAGAAATAAGAAAAGTTTATCATCCCCACTTGATCCTTTAGCATTTAAAACGGAAATAGCGTAATGATGCTTCCTTAATTCTTCAATAAGAGGGTAAGCGTTTTCCCTTACAATAATTTGAATACCTAGTTTTCCGTGAATAAATTTTTGGGCAATGATTCCTCCAATATAAGTTCCTGCGGCAAAGCCACCAGCATAGGAAAAAACAATCCATAAACTATTCGAATCACTATTTAGAGCATCTTTTACTGCTAAAAACCAAATGGTAACTTCCACAAATCCAATTAAAGTAGCAATTCCATTTTTTTCTTTTACTGTCATAACCGCTCTTACTGTCCCTAAAGATACATCCATAATTCTTACAAAAAACAGTTTGATACATAACAAGAATAGTTCCACTGTATCTCCCACTTTCTCTTCTTATTATGCACCAAAAAAAGACCTTTATAGGCCTTTTTAAGAATTACTAGAAGATGCAGCTGATTTATCTAGTTCATCCTCTAAATACTTGAGAATCGCTTCTTTTCCACTTACATGATCTTGCAATTTACCATCCTCTACAACAAATAACGTAGTTTCCTTAATACGGATATCCTTAACAGATTCTCCTATTTTTTCTTCTTCTCCCATATAAACTTCATTTACCTTATTCGTCATATCAATGGTATAGTACGTTTTACTCATCCAAGAAAGATATCTTTCATAAGCTTCTGTTTTCTCATCTATCGCAGCAATTACATAATACTTTTCAGCAGATTGCGTTAAAAGCTTAGAAAATGGAATCACTCTCGTATTAGTAGAACTACTATTGCTAGAACTATCGGCGCTACTTACTCTTTTGGATAGCAAGAAATCCGTTAAGAAATAAAATGCTACAAAAGTAAGAGCGATACAAGCAAAGGTAATAACTATCCTTTTCATCGATAAATTATTCTCAGGAATTTGTTCTTTTTGTGTTTTTTTATTTGTTTTCTTTACTAATTTTGCCTTTTTCATCTGAATCACCAAGGCTATTATAACATAACTTTGATTTTTGTGACAATATTATTTTGAAATTGCGTTAACTCCTACGGAAGAAGCCACATTTAACATTTCCTCTGTACTTAAATTTTCAGAGACCAATGAATATTCAATACCATTACTAATCCAAGAAACAGAATAGTCTGTAACGGCTCCAATCGTATCAGCAATCAAATAAGGATCTCCATAAACCATATTGGTTTCTAAACTCGTTGGAATGGTTGCCGTTTCTTGAACTAACATGAATGGGCTATCTCCTTCGAAAGTAAGAATAATCCGTTCTCCTCCATCTAATGCCACTTTATCTTGCGCTGTAAGATAGGTATTAGAGGGAATATACATAGGATAGACAATCGAATCTAGTTCACTCATCGTTGTCTCTAATTCTTTTCCTTCCATATTTTGGTCTAACTCAAAGTACTCATCTTCAAATGTCTTTTTCTCATCAATGGATGTGAAAGTCATACTCATTTCAATCTCATTATCAGCATTTAATACTTCTACTTTCGTTATTTTTAAATCTTTATCCACATAAACTTTTTGTGTTTTTAAATCTTCATTATTGGAATAGTTTACTTTACTCGTGAAAAGATAGCCATCTTTGTCTTTCGCAAGAGTTCTTTCTTCATCATTTTTTAAATCATCCATAATTCTTCCTAATAAATAGATTTGAGAATTATTATATGGCCAATCACTTTGAAATTTAAAACTCTTATTAAGGGATGGCGTTAAAACATAAATGCCACTTTCGTTTCTTAAAATAATCTGTTCGTGATTATTAATTTGATTTGTCAAACTAACACGATAATTATCCTCTTTTTGATATGCTACCTCTACATCATAAGAATAAGAGTCTTCTCCTCGATAAATCAGTAGCTCCCCTTTTGCTTCATAAGAGGTTAATCCATAAATTCGGTCAGCTAAATCTTTATAGGCATCTTTCTCACTCGATTTCCCACATCCTACTACTAATAAACACAGTATTACAAATATAATTTTCTTCATATTTACCTCTCTTTTCATTTAAGTATATGAATAGAAAGGCCGAATATGAAAAAAAGGCCTAGCTTTAGGCCTATTTTTTCCGAATAACAATTTTTACCGTTTCTTTCTTTGGTACAAAAGTCGCTAAACGAGCATTAGAAGTATTCGCACGAATTTGAATTGGTACATCATAAGGTTTATCAGAAGCGGTATAGCCACTTAAATCTACATAGACTTGAATTTCACTATCTTGTAGATTAGAAATGACACTAGAAGCTCCGATAATATCTACTAAAATTTCCGCGTCATCGGCCGAATAAGCTCCGGCTGTTAAGCCACTTGGAATATTGATTGCATCTACTTTTAATGTCTTCGTAACAGGATCACTACTTCGCGTTACCTTAATATCTACTGTTACTTTATTAACGGATAATTGTTTTACACCAGCTGGTTTTGGAATTTCTACTTCCGTTTTGTAGTCACTAGTCAAATGACTAACATCTACTTTAATATCAATACCATTTTGTTCTAACTCATCTAACACTTCCGTTGTACCATATACCGTTACCGTATCTTGACTAAAGTCATAAGAACTAATCGCATTTCCAAATGGAATAGAATTTACTGGTACAAAGTTAAGTGGTACTTCTCTAGAAGAAGAAGTAATCGTAACATCTGCAACAATATCTTCTTTAACATTGATTTCTACATCCACAACATTACCATCTTTATCATAAGCTTTTAACGTAATGTCTTTTAGCGTTTGGGTTCCCTCTTCAAGACTAGTTAGTTTATCTACATCGATTAGGGCATCTACGGTAGCTACTTTCTCTAATTGGAAGTCAGCTCCACTAATGACTACTTGATCAATATTTAAATCAACACTACTTACCTCTAATGTACTATCTAAGTGATCGCGGTTAATGACATTATAAGATAATGCTTGATTCCTGGATTCTTTTAAATAGACAACGACAGTTACTTCTGATGGATTGACACTATAATCAATCGAAGAATTACCTGCTTCGTATGCTACCTCTTTTTTATATGTTCCTGGTTCTGTAATATCACTTAGATCTAACTTTAAACTGTGATTATTAGATTGTTCTGCAATATATAAATCGGCTTTACTACCAATTAAGGTGATATCAAACGTTTCTGGAACACCTGTGATGACAAATCTTTCTTCATTATATAATACATCTGCCTTTTGATTTCTCAATACTTTCGCACTATTCGTTGTTAGATTTAAAATTTTTTGATCTACGAAGATAAAAAGAACAATGGATAAAAATAAAGATAAAAACAAAAGTGTGGTCTGTTTAGAGAGAATACTTTCTAATTTATGACTAGACTTATCAAACATCCCCGTAATTTTTAAAACAACTCGAGTGATTGGAGTTACGATATGACGGTCGAATGCTTTTGAGATTTTCTTACCAAGATTACTTATCTTCTTCAGCATTTTCATCTTCCTCCTCTTCTTCATCACTTAAAGTCATGGTTTGTTTTGGTCTAAGTCCATCTAATAGTAAAAGTTTTACCTCATCAGCAGATAAATTATAATGTAACTCTCCTCCAATGGCTACAGAAAGTCTTCCTGTTTCTTCAGATACTACCAAAGAAATACAATCTGTAAGTTCTGAAATTCCAAGGGCAGCCCGATGTCTTGTTCCTAATCTTTTACTAATTTTTAAATTATCACTCGTTGGAAAGACAGCTCTTGCACTGGTAATCTTATCTCCTTGAATAATTACACCACCATCGTGTAGTGGGTTATTAGGAAAGAAAAGTGTTACTAATAATTCAGAAGAAATATCTGCATAAATTTTCTTTGATTTATCAATATAATCATTTAAACTGTTATCTCGTTCTATGACAATTAACGCACCCGTTCTTGTCTTTTTCATCGCTTCCATTGCTGTTACAATCTCATAGACAACTTTTTCTCTTTCATCTACCGTTAAGACTTTATGGCGTCCTAGTAATTGACTACGTCCCAATTGCTCTAAGACATTTCGAATTTCTGGTTGAAAGATTACAATAACAGCTAAAATTCCCCATTCTAGTACATAATCTAATAAATAACCAATCGTGGTTAAATTGAAAACATCACTAATCCATACTAATAACAAAATAAAAATAATTCCCTTTAAAAGGAGTATCATTTTAACATTTTTTCTTAAACTTTTTAATACGTAGTATAGTACTAACCAAACTAATAAAATATCAATGAGCTTGCGCACTATCTCTACGACTGTGGTTAAAGTCATTTTATCCCTCCATAACTAACTACTAGCATAAGTTATTATAACATATCCTTATCAAATTGCCAATTCCCGAAAGAAAAAAAGAAAGATATTATCTTTCTTGCAGGACAAAGTTTCCATTTTCAAAAAGAATATATTCTTGATTATCCCAAGTCGTTCCGGTAATTTTTAAATCCCTAGTTCCTACCATAAAATCAGTATGGACTGTCGAATGATTGACACCACGCTCTAAAAGTTCTTCCCGTGTCATCTTTTCCCCATCTTCATAACAGGTAGGAAAACCATCTCCAATCGCTAGATGGCAAGAGGCATTTTCATCATATAACGTCTCATAAAAGATAAGTCCCGTTTCGGAAATAGGAGAGTCATAATCCACTAAAGCTACCTCTCCAAAGTAACAAGCATTACTATCATTTTGAATCATATCTTCTAAAAGTTTTTGTCCTTTTTTCGCATGAATTCCTACAATCTTTCCTTCTTTTACTTCAAAAGAAAAATCTTCAATTAAAGAACTACCGTAAACAAGCGGTTTCGAACTATAAACGACTCCATTTACCCCAGTTCGAAGCGGAGAAGTGAATACTTCTTCGCTTGGCATATTGACAATATAAGGGCCATCTCCCGCTCCTTTCCAAAGATGATTCTTAGGAAGTTCGATGGTAAGATCGGTTCCTAAAGAATTTTCATAGTGTAAAAAGCGGAAATGATGATAGTTTAAAAGGGTTGCTCGCTTTTGGATTTCTTTTGTCTTTTCATCCCAAGCCGCAATAGGTTTTTCTTTATCTACTAATGTACAGTGAAAAATGGTCTCCCACATCTTACCTACCGGGTCTTTCTCATAAGGGAATACTTTTTTAGCATACCCTTCAGTTGCTACAATTGCAATACACCATGGAATTTCATCGGTACTCTGTAATTTTTTATAAAGAGGCCTAGAAGCACGAAACTGATGACTAGTAATGGATATTTTTTCAGGGTCGACATCTTTCATTAATTCAATATCATCCGAATAAAGCATCAAGAATGCGGCTCTTTTAGCTGCATATTCATCAAAGATATGCTTATTCCAAAAGGGACTATTTAGTAAATCCTCACCTTCTAAATGGGTAAGTTGTTCATGTTTTAATCCTTCATCCTCAAAATCAAAATAGATATCTTTTACCCCTAACTCATAAGCCTCATGCGTTAAAATTTCAATAAAATCAATTGCCTTAACGGGAGCCGATATTAAAAGAGGACGAACATCTTCTTTTAAATTTAAACAACGAATTAACAACAATTGGGCATATTTTTTTAAGTTCTCATTCATTTTATCACCAAAATCATTATATCATACTTCTAGGTAAAGACTGTCGAAAAAAGATTATCGCTTTTTCGATAATCTCATTCTTTATAATTTCCTGTTTTCTTCAAAATTTGATATCCATGAATTGCTCGAAAAGAGATTCTTTCTTCTTTATTCATCCAGCGAATTTCTAAAGCTTTATCCATTGGTAAAATACCATCTAGATGATCTAATTCATGGGCAAGTACTGTTGCTGCAAATCCTTCAAATATCTTTTTCTTTCTTTTTCCAGATAAATCTTGATAAGCAATTTGAATGCGGTAAGGGCGTTTCACTAAAGAGGTATAATCTAGACAGCTCGCACAAGCTTCCCAGTATTTTGTTAGTCCTTCTGCTTTTAGGATAGTAGGATTAATAAGAATTTGATGTTCATCATGCTCTTTTGAGGAAGTTTCTAATTGCGTATTTTTTAGATAGACAATTCTTTTTAAGATGCCTATTTGAACAGAAGCTAACGCAAAAACATCCTCCTTTTTACAATAAGTTTCTAAAGATGTAATTTCTTCTTTTGTTATCTTGCTAGGATCTACCTCTTCAGAGCGTTTTCGTAAAAAATCCTCATCTAAAGCCATGGTATAAATTCGTGGCTTATTAGAAGCAACACCTGTTTCATAGTAGTCCTTATCAAGGTGAAAGGTATTACAAAGGTCTTCCTCAAACTGAAAAAAAGAGATGTTTTTATCCTTATTATATCTTTTATAAATCTCTTCTAGTGGTCGCTTCTTTTTAAGATCTGGAAGTATTCTTTCTGCTAATCTTCTTTCCATAACTTCTCCTTTTTCTTAGTATATCATAAACCCTTTTTCCAAGAAAAGAACACAAAAAAACTTCTTATTTTGGGGGAACTATGGTATACTTAGACTAGAGATACTAGGAGTGGTCGTATGGAAGTTTTATATCACGGAGAAAAAATTGAATTAGAAGAAGACTTAGAAATGGGAGAACAAGAATTAGATATTCTCTCTTACCCTAACGAGGATACGGTTGAATTCTCTGAGGAAGATATTCTTCATGTTCAGGAAATTGGAAAAGAAAATGAGGAAGGAGATGCCTTCCATGAATAAAAAAGAAAGAGTAGATGACCTACTAAAATTTTGGCGTGATATTTTAGAAGAAAATCCCCAAATAGATTTTTCCGATCCGGAAAGAGTGTATATGATTTACTATGATCTTCTTCACTTAGGAGTTTCAAAGGAAGAAGAGAATAAAAAAATCTCCTATTTCTTTGCAAACTGGGTAAATCAATTTCCAAATTTTCATCCTGGAGAACTCAAAAGAGACCAATATTTTTGTCAGTTTGCAAGTTCGGAAAACCAATTTCATACAACAAGAGATTCTATTAAAATTTATCTTCCACAAGACCTCGACCACATCGATGAAAGTGTAAAAGAACTCTTAAATTTTTTACAAGATTACCATATTCCCCATATTACGAATGTAGCTTCTCAAATTTTATCAGATGATATCATCATTCGCCTTCTTCGTCCAGAAGATGCCGATCTTGTCAATCGTTTCATTCAAAATAGTGAACACATTCAAAAAGGATTGATGGGAGAAAATCCTTTTGCTTTTTCAAGGAATGGACTTTCTTATGTCAATGATGGAAAATTATCTTTCCTAAAGGTAGTAGCGAACTATATCCGTCTTTATTTATCACAAAAACAAAGAACAAATACAGTATCGGAAATTGGGGTAGATGATTTTTATCAATTCGTTCAATCCTACTATGAAGAAACTTTAGAAAATTTTTCCAATATTGATCGCGTTATGAAAGATTTTGCTATTGATGGAAGATCTCCTAGAAACACAAGCGAAATCATTGTGGGACATCAAAATATAACCGAGTTAATATTAAAGGCAAATCAAGATGGTTTTACGTATGAAGGATTTTTAAATCATGTTAGCGAGTGTCAAGATGATGCAATTCAGGAAAAGAAAATAGCAACAGTTTCTTTTCTTCGCAATCCAAATCCTAAAAAATTAACAAAGGAAGAAATCAATCAAGTAAGGTCTCTTTTACTACAAGCGCTCCATACTATGGCAAATAAGTATGGCAAAGATGCCGCTACTATTTATATTCGTGAATATATTCGAAGAGGAGATCCTACTTTTCTTACCAGAGATCACGGATTACGCGATCTTCTTACCAATGTAAATTTTAGAGATACCATACTTTCGCTATTAGCAGAACAAAAAATATCTTTAAAAAAGTATATGGCAAGTATCGAAGAGGTTAAGAAACCAGAAGAAAAAGATATTCCTCAAAATAAAGAAGAAAAAGAAAATATTCCTGATTCGGAATTAGAAAAAACAACCCTAAAGATTATGAGTATTATGGGACGCCAACATAATCTCATTTCTGCTATCAATTCTTTAAAGCTTTATTTAGAAACCAATGAACCCACTTACCTAACAAGAAATTATGGTCTAAGGGAAACAATTACTCAATCTGATTTTCGTGAGAAAATGCTTACGCAACTCAACAAAGAAGGATGTTCTTTTAATGATTATGCCAGTAGATTAGTCAATCAAAGAAAACTTGAAAGTTATCAAAAAGAAGCACTAGAAAAGGCAGTTAGTGAAACTTATAAAGCTAAACAAGAACTTTTTGAAGCAGGAGCATTACCATCTTCCGGAGAAGAGTTTATCAAATTTTCTTTAAAACGCTTCTTAATAACAGGAGAATATAACAGTTTCACACGAAAAAATGGTGCTCGCGAAGAAGCTATTGCCTTTCTTACTCCACAAGATGCCATTGCTATCATGCGAACGGAACTAAAATTTCCTATCAAAGAAGAATGCACAGGACAGGAAAGAGAACTTCTTAGCGAAAATTATGCCGAAATGCTAATTCAAAAAATATTACAAGAAAAAAATCAAAAGAACTTCTAGAAAAAATGTGCATAGATGTAGAAAGAAGAAAAAAGCCTATAGTAAAAAACTATGGGCTTCTTTTTTTATAAAAAACTATCTCGTTTTTTCATTTTCCTTATTATTTTCGAGGGAATGTCTCACCTTTAAAACAACTGCTGGCGTAGGATGATAATATTCTTCTAAAGTAATTCCATATTGTTCCATTAAATCTGATTCTGATACATCCTCCAATATGCCAATTAAATTCATTAATTCAAATGATAAATCCTCCTCTGATGCTCCTCTTTCTTTAGAATGCACACCATTTTGACTGCTTAAAATATCATAGTCTGCTGCTTCTGGATTAGAAAATTCTTTAAACTCCATTTTAAATCCTCCTTTTTGATTTCTTACATTATCGTAACATGAAAGAAAAAACAAGTACAGTTTTTTTCATTCTATTTTTATTTCTTGACACTTAAAAGTAAGTTTTATGCACATAGATGTGCAAATAAAAAAGAGTTTCCTCTTTTTTATGATTGTAATAAATTAGTTAAAATTTGACTAGCTGCTTTTTTACCAGCTTCCATAGCTAAAATAACAGTCGCGGCGCCTGTTACGGCATCTCCTCCAGCATAAACATGAGGATTGTTGGTAACTCCTTCTGGAGCAATAATTAGACCTCTTTCATCCGTTTTAATATCACTATTTTCAGTAGCAATTGGGTTAGGCATTGTTCCAAGTGCTACTACAATCGTATCACAGGCAATTTCTTCGGTTTCTCCTGAAATTTCTTTTACGCCTCTACGACCACTTTCATCTACATCTGTAAGTTCCATTTTAGCTACTTTGACACCAAGAACATTGTAATTCTCATCGATTAAGATTTCTTTTGGATTCTTTAATAAATCAAAGACAATTCCTTCTTCTACGGCATGTTCTATTTCCATTTTTCTAGCTGGTAATTCTTCCATAGTACGGCGATAAACAATAGATACATCATATCCAATTCTTTTTAAACTACGGGCAGCATCCATTGCTACATTTCCCCCACCAACGACGATAGCTTTCTTACCTTTTTTAACAGGAGTCTTTGCATCTTCTTCATAAGATTTCATAAGATTAATGCGTGTAAGAATCTCATTGGCAGAAAAAACTCCATTGGCATTTTCATTTGGAATTCCTAAAAATTTTGGTAATCCTGCTCCGGTTGCAATATAAACATCATCATAGGTATTTTCTAGTTCTTCTAAAGTAATCGTCTTTCCAACAACTGCATTTAAAAGAATATTTGCTCCCATCGCTTTTAAGTTGTCTACCTCATCTTCTACAATCTTCTTAGGTAAACGGAATTCTGGTATTCCATAAGTTAAAACGCCACCGGCTTTATGTAAAGACTCGTAGATAGTAACATCTACTCCTTCTTTTAACAATTCGCCTGCACAAGTAAGTCCACTAGGTCCAGAACCGATGATGGCTACTTTTTTACCAATACTAGGCTTTTTCTCCATCACATTTAAGTGATGCTCTAAGGCATAATCAGCAACATATCTTTCGAGAGACCCAATCGCAATAGCATCTCCTTTAAATCCTTTAATACACATTTTTTCACATTGCTTTTCCTGTGGACAAACGCGGCCACAAATAGCAGGTAAACTAGAAGACTCTAATATAACATGATAAGCTTTTTCTAAGTTTTGTTCCCGAATAGCCTTAATAAATTTTGGAATTTCAATATTAACAGGGCATCCTTTGACACATCTAGGGTTCATACATTGAAGACAACGATTTGCTTCTTTTAAAGCTTCCTCTTCGTTATATCCTAAAGCAACTTCTTCAAAATCATGAGATCTTACCTCAGGATCTAAATTTCGCATTTCTACTTTTTCGTCCATTTTAATCACCACAGATCCCACAACCACCAGAGTGGGTCTCTCCTTCCAAGTCTTTTAAATATCTTCTTCCCTCTTCTTCTTTATAGAGGTTCATTCTTTTAATAGCGGCATCAAAATCAACTAAATGGCCATCAAACTCAGGTCCATCCACACAGGCAAACTTAACCTCGTTATTAACAAGTAGACGGCAGGCTCCACACATTCCTGTTCCATCTACCATAATAGGATTCATACTAGCAATGGTTTTGATATTTAACTCTTTTGTTAAATTACATACAAACTTCATCATAATCGTAGAACCCATTACAATACATAAATCATAATCATGGTATTCCTTTAAAGCATCTGTTACTAGTCCTTGTTTTCCATTAGAACCATCATCTGTAACAACCGTTAAATGGTCACAAACACTTTCTAATTTATCTAAAATAATTAGTAAATCTTTGTTTTTTGCTCCATAAATAATATCAACAGAAAGTCCATGCTCTTTAAAATATTTAGCTTGTGGATAAACAGGAGCAATACCAACGCCTCCACCAATCATGACAATCTTCTTATCTTTATAAGCTTCTATATCGGTAACTACCTCACTAGGTTTTCCTAAAGGACCAGCTACACTAAATAAGCTCTCATTCATTTTTGTTAACTCCAACGTAGAAGAGCCAACAACTTGATAAATCATACTAAGAATAGATGTTTCTCTATCGTAATCATATATCGTTAAAGGAATTCTTTCACTATCTTCTTTTGCCATCACAATGACAAATTGACCTGGTAGGCAATTTTTTACTACAAGAGGTGCTTCTACTTCTAGTAAGTAAATTTTTTCGCCAATCGGTTCATTTTTCAAAATCTTATACATATCATCACCATTATTATTATAACACGTATCTAAAAGAAATCATAGAGATAGATTGTTCTTTAGACTCTCTCATTTCAATCTTTTTTCCGATAATAGTCGACCGCTCTTTTAATAGCAATTTCAGGTTCAAATACCTCATCAATTCTTTCACTTCTTAAATTAGCAAGCCATAATTTAAATGGATCTCTCTTTAGATCAAAATGGCACTATTTATTTTCTAAATCAATATGTAAATTTAATTCTTCTTCAGTTGGTAATTCTTTTAAAATTTCAGGTGGTAAATATTCTGATA
>CANROB010000025.1 GCA_947632115.1 uncultured Bacilli bacterium | reverse complement strand
ATTTTTAAGGTTTTAACCTTTTTTATTTGTTCAAAAGGTCTTTATTAGTAAATCTCCCCACATTGGAAACACTATCACAAAACAGAACAAATTTGACATTTCAAAAATTTTGTTGTATATTACAGTCGTCGAGTGAGTATGTATAAGAGTTCGAGCTACATAGGGGAAACCTACACGTTGTTATCATAAACACGGAGTCACTTTTTAGGTGCTCTGTGTTTTTTCTACTTTTTAGTAGTACCTAACGACATTTATTGGTATTGGTGAGTATGTATAAGGGTTCGAGCTACATAGGAATTTAGAAATAAATTTTACACGTCCAAAGGGAGGGAGTCACTTTTTGAATTCATTCTTACTTTGGGCTTTTTTGTGAAAAAAATGTTATAGGAAAAGGAGAGTTATGAGGAGATACAAGGAAGAAGAAATTAAAAGAGCCATAAAAGAATTTGAAAAAGGAGAAATTAGTAAGGATGCTTATGAAAAGATAGCTTATGATTTTTTGAAGCAAAACCAATACCTAGAAGAGTATTTAAAAAAGCGAGAAATAACTCCTAGTATCCTCCGTGAATGCTTAAAAAGAATAGGAGATGCGTCTTCTTTTGAGGGAAGAGTAAAAGCAATTCATCAGTATTGTGAAAGACATGAGATTGTTTTTACTAAGTTTGATACCGTTCGCTTTTTAGAAGAATCTTCACAATCTAATCTTTCTCTTGCCCCTAAAGAGGAGAGTTACTGCTATCGCTATTTTTCTTATCCAACCAAAAAGGAAGCGAAAAAGGTTGTTATTCAGGAGCTTTCTCAAAAACTACGTCAAGCGGAAAATGCGGCTCAACCTTTTGGTATTTTAGAATATTATTCTTATTATCAAACAGATTTAGGAAAGATAAAAGAATTTATCGCCCGAAATGAAATGGATGAGGATAGATTATTGGTATCTTGCTTTTTAGAAAGATTAGAAAATTCATTATCTCTTTTCGCCATTCCAGAAAGAGTTATTTTTGATAATCCTAGTGGTTCTAGAAAAATTTTAGGCCTTTCTCTTAATGATGAGGCATTAAAAGATATAACAGGACACTTAATATTATGTGGTTATCCTATTTTAACAGGAATATTGGAAAGTGCTTTAGAGTACCAATCAAAGGGTCAACTAGGTGCTTTATCGAAAGAGAAAATAAAACGTAGATTTGAAAGAAACATTCAAAAGTAAAAAAGTAGATAGAATAAAGAGGTGAGAATATGTCAGTTATTGAAGTAAAAAATTTGCAAAAGACATTTCGCGTAAAAAAGAAAGAATCGGGGTTAAAGGGTAGTTTAAAAAGTATTATTAAACCAACTTATAGGCAAATTGAGGCTGTAAAGGGAATTGATTTTACCGTTTCTAAAGGAGAAATGATTGCTTTCATTGGACCTAACGGGGCAGGAAAGTCTACAACAATTAAAATGTTAACAGGCATTCTTTATCCAGATAGTGGAGATATTTCTATTTTAGGATTAGATCCTAAAAAGGAAAGAAAGAAATTGGCTTATGAGATTGGGACAGTTTTTGGACAGAAGGAACAGTTATGGACGCATCTTACGCCTTATGATAATTTTAAATTTTTTGGAGCTATTTATGATATTCCAGAAGAAGTAGTAGAAAGAAAGATTCAAGAATTAAAAGAGGTATTTGAGTTAGAGGAGTTTTTAAATACCCCTGTTCGAAATTTATCTTTAGGTCAGCGTATTCGTTGTGAAATCGTTGCTTCTTTGATTCATGAACCTAAAATTTTGTTTTTAGATGAACCAACGATTGGTCTTGATCCCGTTGTTAAGGAAAATATTCGTTCTCTTATCAAACGCATGAATAAAGAGTATAAGACAACTATCTTTTTAACGAGTCATGATGTTGGAGATATTGAAAAACTTTGTAAACGGGTTATTATTATCAACCATGGAGAATTGGTATTAGATGATACGATGGAAAATTTGAAGTATCATTATTTGAATAAGAAAATGGTAGAAGCAAAGATGAAAGAGAAAGTGAATTTAGAAGAGGAAGAGGGCATTACCATTTTAAAGGATAAGGGATATAACTTAAAGATTGAAGTAGATACTACTTTAAAGAGTGTGGCAGATGCTTTAAAGTTATTAAATCCAGATAATATTGTGGATATCAATATTTCTAATATTCCTCTTGAAAATATCATTACGGAAATCTATAAAAAAGAGGAAGAAAAATGAGAAAGTACCTTTTTATCTATAAATCAGAAGTAATGAGTAGTCTACAGTATCTAGCTAATATTTTATTTGGATTTCTTGGCTATTTCATTATGTTATTTATTTTCTTCCAATTATGGAAATATTTATATAGTGATCCCGATAGTGTTATGAATGGTTATACGATGGCAGAAATGGTTTGGTATGTCATCATGACGGAAATCTTATGGAGCACTTTAGGAGGAAAAAATTTATGTCAAAAGATTAGTAATGATGTAAAAAGCGGAAATATTGCCTATAATCTTTGTAAACCTTATAGTTATATTCATTATGCTCTTTTTAGTCATTTAGGAAGTATTACGATAAAAGCAGTTCTTTATACGTTGCTAGGACTGGTTTTAGGATTTTGCTTTTTAGGAGAATTCCCAAATATCTCTTTCTTGTCTATTTTGTTATGGATTATTTCTTCTATAGGCTCTCTTGCAATTAGTTCTTTATTTGTCATTTTTATTGGTCTATTTTCGTTTAAGATAGAAGATGCGAATCCTTTCTACTGGGTTTATAGTAAGTTTATTTTAATATTGGGAACGATTTTCCCTATTGAGTTTTTCCCAAAGATTCTCCGGCCTATCCTTCGTTATAGTCCTATTTTTGCTACTACGTATGGACCTGCGAATTTATTTGTTCATTTTAGTTTTCAAAATGCTTTTCGTGTTCTGATTGCACAATTTATCTATCTTGGTATTGCCTATGTACTTTGTTATTTTGTATATCAGAAAGGGGTGAAGAAGTTAAATGTTAACGGCGGTTAAAAATCAAGGAAGAGTTTCTTTCTTATCGATAAAGTATGCTTTGATGCAAGAGATGTTAAATAGGGTTACTTTTTTTACCAATATTCTTTTTATGATTTTAAATAATGCTAGTTTTATTATTCAGTGGATTGTTTTATATTCTATTCAAAATAATGTTGGTGGATATACTTTTAAACAGATTCTACTGTTGTGGGGGATTGCCGCAGGTACTTATGGATTTTCTCATTTCTTCTTTGAGAATGCCTATGATCTATCCCAAATCATCAATGAGGGAAAACTAGATGCTTATCTAGTACAACCTAAAAATGTTTTACTTTCTTCTATTACCTCTAAGGTAAAGACTTCTGCCCTTGGCGATATATTCTATGGATATATTATGTGCTTCTTTGCCGGTCTTGGGGTTGTTGATATTCTTTTATTTACTATTCTTTCTATTATCGGTGGGATTACTCTAACGGCCATTGCTGTTTTGCTAGGGAGCCTTAGTTTTTGGTTTCAAAAGGCCGATATGATTGCCGAATCAGGAAATGGTTTCATGACGAATTTTGCAACCTATCCAGATGGTATTTTTAAAGGAATCGTAAAAGTATTATTATTCACTTTGATTCCTGTTGGAATTGTCAATTATTTACCAATTTCTATTTTAACAGAACATAAAGTGGAATTCTTTTTCCTTATTTTCCTTTTCATGATAGCGATTGTATTTTTTGCATTTTTCCTTTTTTACCGTGGCTTAAAAAGATATTCTTCTAGTAATCTCATGAGTATGAGAATTTAAAAAAGAGATGGATTTATTCCCTCTCTTTTGTTATAATGAGTGTGAGGTGTGCTATGAACGAAGAAAAGGAAATGAAATTACGAGAAAAGAAAAAAAGAACATTTCCTAACATCAAAATGAAAAAAGAAACGATAAAGAAATTAGGAGTTTTTTTCTTTTTGTTGCTTCTTTTTGTTTTGCTTGTTTTAGGAATTAAGAAAGTGTTCTTTCAAGGAAGTAGAATTGCTTACGAAGAATTTAAAAAAACCGATGCTTTTTTCTTACCGAATGAAAAAGGGGTTTATGCTCTTTTTAATGAATCCGGCAAACAACTAACCGATTATGAATTTTCCTCTTTTGATACTTTCTATGGAGGAATTACAAGAGTGGAAACGGAAGATGGAAAATATGTTCTTTTAGATCAAAAAGGAAAAACGGTAGGACAATTTTCTAACCAATATTTATATCGCTATTATTCTCTTTATAAGGTAAATGATGAGAAAAAAGAAAAAGAATATCTTCTAAATTATCGTGGAAAATCTATTTTAGAAGATAAGGTTCTTTCTGTTAATAATTTTTCTAGTTATGCTCTTTATCTTGTTCAAACTTTAAAAGATATTGAGAAAAAGAAAATGAGAGTCTATGATTACTTAGGGAAAAAAATCGATACGTTAGATGCGGATAATTATTCGATATCAGAAAATATTATGAATGGCTATGTTACTTTATCTACCGCAGAAAAAACGATTCTTTATAATATTGATAAAGGTAAAAAGATTACAGAATTAGAAGGAAAATATTGTATTTTAGATGCGAAAGGGGATACGGTTTTACTTTCTAGTTGTGCTTATTGGAATGAAGAGGATAAACTAAAGAATTATAAAGTAGTAAAGGATAAAAAAGAACGCTATACGTTAGAAAAAGAAACTTGTCTTGCCTCTTTAACAGATGAGGGAGAAGTTTTATGTAAAGATACAATGGGTGCGTATCATTTTGTTCATGGAAAAGGCGAAATAGGGGATGAGGAAGCTAGCGGTTACTTTAATAGTAAGACCTATGTAAAAGTTTTAGATAATCAAGCTATTTTCTATGAATCTAATAAAGAGCGAAACAAAGTATCTTGCCTTGCTTATAGTGCGACAACGCTTGATGGCTATATCATGCAAAGTCATTCCTATGGAGATTGTAATGAGGCATCCGGTTACTTTTACTACGATAAAAAAGGAAATAAAAAGTCAGATCGTTACCTTTCTGCTACCGTTTTTGATGAGAATGGCCTAGCGGTTGTATCTAGTAAAAGTGGTAGTTACTATTTAATCAATAAGGATTTTAAACAAGTATCCAAAGAATATAGTAGAATTCGTTCTTTTAACGGATATTATCTTGTCTATGAAAATGAGCAATATCAATTATTAGATAAAAATCAAAAAGTGTTAGAAAAAGATATTCGGGATTATACGACTTCTTCTGCCTTAAGGGAAGAAGAGATGTTTCTTGGTTTAATGAAAGAAAATCAAGTAGTCGTTTATAACGCTACGAAAAAGAAAAAAGTAGGAGAGGCAAGCGGTACAAGAGTAACGCTTTTAAATCACTACTATGTTGTTGATAAAGACTACTATTCTTATCAAAATGGAAAATCTTTTTATCAAGGAAAATAGGAAAGAGGGGGAATTATGTTTATCGATGAAGTAGAAGTAGAAGTCATTGCTGGAAATGGTGGAAATGGCTGTCTTGCTTTTAGAAGAGAAAAATATGTCGAAATGGGAGGACCCTTCGGTGGAAATGGCGGAGATGGAGGAGATGTCATTTTTGAAGTAGATGAGGGATTAAATACCTTAATTGATCTTCGCTATCAAAAAAGATATCGTGCTAAAAATGGAGAACACGGAGAGGGTAAAGCGAAAAATGGGAAAAATGCGCCTGATCTCATTGTAAAAGTTCCTCCCGGAACCATTGTGAAAGATTTAGAGACCAATTTTATTTTAGGGGATTTAACGAAAAAAGATGACCGTGTATTAGTCGCAAAAGGTGGTCGTGGTGGAAGAGGCAATATGGCCTTTGTCACGAAGAATAATTCGGCTCCTAATTTTGCAGAGAATGGGGAACCAGGAGAGACTAAACGGTTAAAAGTAGAATTAAAACTTCTTGCTGATGTTGGACTAGTCGGAATGCCTAGTGTTGGAAAATCCACGATTATTTCTAAAATTTCTGGATCGAAACCAAAAATTGCGGCTTATCACTTTACAACGCTTCACCCTAATCTCGGTGTCGTTAGAGTAAAAGATGGAAGATCTTTTGTCGTTGCGGATTTACCAGGACTTATTGAAGGAGCCTCTTTAGGAGAAGGACTCGGAGATAAATTCTTAAAACATATCGAAAGAACAAGAGTACTCGCTCACGTCATTGATATGAGTGGGTTTGAGGGAAGAGATCCTTATGATGATTATGTCATGATTAATAAGGAACTTGAAAACTTTGATAAGAAATTGTTAGAAAAGCCTCAGATTATTTTGGCAAATAAAATGGATATTGAAGGATCTCATGAGAATCTAGATGCTTTTAAAAAGAAAGTAAAAAGCCCTATCTATGAAATTAGTGCGATAGAAGGAATTGGTTTAGAACCCGTTTTAGTAGCGCTTGCTGATGAACTAGATAAAATTGAGAAAGTTCCTCTTTATGAAGAAGAGAAATTTGAAAGCCATGTCCTTTATAAATT
Organism: uncultured Bacilli bacterium; assembly: GCA_947632115.1. Classification (GTDB taxonomy): domain Bacteria; phylum Bacillota_I; class Bacilli_A; order RF39; family UBA660; genus UBA5578. The sequence goes on along the minus strand of CANROB010000025.1, from coordinate 16,689 downwards.
TCAAAAAGAACAACCATTTAAAGTTTATAAAGAAGCAGATGATGTCTATGTTGTAAAGGGCGATGAGATTGAAAAAATTTATAAGATGACTTGGTTTGTTACCGATGAAGCGTTCTTGCGATTCTCTCAAAAACTAAGAAAACTTGGTATTGATGATAAACTAAAAGAGATGGGTGTTAAAAATGGGGATACCGTTAAAATTTTAGATTATGAGTTTGAATACCGGGAATAAGTTGCTTTTAAGCAACTTTTTTTGTCTAGGGAACTGTTAAGTTTTGGGGATTCCTCATAAATTGGTTGAAAAAAGCAGAAACTGTTGTTATAATTGTAATAGGTGAGAATATGAATAGAAAAGGTTTTACATTAGTGGAATTATTAGCAGTAATCGTTATTTTATCTTTAATAGCCTTAGTAGCGGTACCTGCCATTACGGGTATGATTAAAGAGGGAAAGTCAACGTTAAGTGATGCTCAGATGAAAAATGTGGAGTTAGCGGCTAGGAACTGGGCTTCTGATAAAGAAAATCTCTCTTTATTAAATGACGATTATGAATGTGTTACTTTAGAGACTCTTCAAAATAGTGGATATGCGGATATGGATCTTAAAAATCCTAAGACAGGAGATCCTCTTGATGTATCTGTAAAAATTGAAAGGGTTGAAAAAAATTTGAAATTTACGGTCTATACAGGAAGTTATTGCTCATGATTTATACTTCAATAGAAAACCCAAGAATAAAAGAGTATAAGAAGCTTCAACAAAAAAAGTATCGTGATAAGACGAGTCTTTTTTTGATAGAGGGGGAACATCTTGTTTTAGAGGCTATGAAAGCAGGATATTTAGAAACTCTACTCGTTTTAGAGGGGGTTAACTTTTCGCTAGAGGTAGATACGATGGTAGTATCAAAACCAATTCTTTCTTATCTATCTAGTCTAGAAACTCCCCAACCCATTATGGGAGTATGTAAAAAAATAGAACCTAAAGAAATAAATGGAAATGTTTTTGTATTAGAAAATATTCAGGATCCGGGAAATCTAGGAACGATCATTAGAAGTGCGGTTGCTTTTGGAATAGATACTCTTTTAATCAGTTCGGATTCTGTTGATCTTTATAATGAAAAAGTACTTCGGGCAACGCAAGGACTTTTGTTTCATATGAATTTTATCGTTGGCTCCCTAGAGGAGCAGCTACCCCTTTTAAAACAAAGGGGATACCATATTCTTGGTACTTCTGTAACCCATGGAAAAGATGTTAAAACTATTGAAAAAAATTTATTATTTGCTATAATAATGGGAAACGAAGGAAAGGGTATGAGTGATAGTATAGGGGAGTTTTGTGATGAGTTTGCTTATATTCCAATGCGGAAGGAATGCGAATCCTTAAATGTTGGAGTGGCTGCAAGCATTCTCATGTATGAGTTAAGTAAGTAGGTGTTATATGGATTATATTTATGTAGGGGATATTGTGAATACTCACGGATTAAAAGGAGAGGTTCGCATTATCAGTGATTTCAAGTTTAAGAATTCTGTTTTTGTTCAAAATAGAAAATGTTATATTGGAAAAGATCATAAAGAGGAAACCATTGACACGTACCGCACTCATAAAAACTATGATATGGTAACTTTTCAAGGGAAAAAATATATCGATGATGTTCTTATCTATAAAAATGAACCGATGTATGTAAATCGCTTTGATATTGAGTATGACGGCTATTTAGATGAAGATTTAATCGGTTTAGAGGTTTATTGTGAAGAGGAACATATCGGCCATGTAGATAGTATTTTAAAGACAAACGCCCACGATATTTTAGTAGTAAAAAATGGTAGTAAGCATATGATTCCTAATGTGGATGAATTTATCAAAAAAGTAGACTTAGAGAATAAACGTTTAGAGATTCGCTATATGAAAGGACTCTTAAATGAAGATTGATATCTTAACACTTTTTCCAGACATGTTTGAAGGCGTGTTAAATGAATCCATTTTAGCACGTGCCCAAGCTACTTCTAAAGTAACGATTACGACTCATAATATTCGGGATTATTCAAAAGATCCTCATAAAAAAGTAGATGATTATGGCTTTGGGGGAGGCGCCGGAATGGTTTTGATGCCAGAGCCTATTTATGACGCTATTCAGGATGTAAAAACACCTGATTCCAAAGTGATTTTACTAACGCCACAAGGCGTTCCTTATAAACAGGAACATGCCTACCGTTTAGCCAAAGAGACACATCTTATTTTTGTCTGTGGACATTATGAGGGATTTGATGAGAGAATTCGTTCCTTCGTAGATGAAGAGATTAGTATGGGAGATTACGTTTTAACCGGAGGAGAAGTTCCTTGCATGGCTATCGTCGATAGTATAGTAAGATTACTTCCAGGCGTCATTGAGGAACAATCCCATAGAGAAGACTCTTTCAACAATCATCTTTTAGACTATCCAGTCTATACGAAGCCAGTTGATTTTCGCGGTATGAAAGTTCCTGATGTTCTTTTATCAGGGCATCATGAAAATATCAAGAAATGGCGAGAAGAAGAACAACTGAAGAAAACGAAGGAAAGAAGACCTGATTTATTAGAAAGTAGATGATAATATGTCTAGTGGACGATATTACTTTGTGACAAAAAAAGGGCAAGAAGGAAATATTGTCTGTTTTGATGGAGAAATTTCTAATGGTTTTCAAATTACTCCTAAAAATCAACTACAATATGAAGGAATTACGGTTCAAAAATTAGTGATTATTAAACCTAGTTTTATTTCGAAACTTTTAAAAAGAAAAATTCAAAAGAAATTAGAGAGGTATCTTAACTATATCGTGGAAGTAATCGATAGTGATGATGAATCTGATGGAGATTTAAATGAGATTTTAAGTGAACTTACTCGTTATAAAGATATTTTAGAATATCAATACCGAAAGTATTTAGATAAAGAGTATGTAGATCTTATGAGTAAAAAGATTGAAGTATTAGAATATGAATTAAAATTAAAGACGATGCGTTATCATCCTTTAGAAGAAGTTTATGAAGATACTTATGAAAATGCACGTAGTAGATAATTCCTTTTTTTGAAAGGAATTTTTTATTGAAAAATAGGAAAAAACTAGACAAAATAGGGTGATTTAGTATAATATAAAGATTGGAGACGTTTGGGCTCATAAAGGAAGAAAGGAGAAAAGAACATGGCGCAGCAAGCAAAAAGCAAGAACAGCCAAAAAATAGAAAAACCGATAGAAGAGCAAGATAATAAAAAAGAAAAAATGATTAAATTAGGTGTCATTTTTGCCTTTATTGTCGTTCTTATCATTTTGTTAGTAACCTTCTGCCGTCGAAAGGATTATGCGGTTACTTTCATGGTAGATGGAAAAGAATATCGCTTAGAAAATGTTCGTAACATGGGTGAAATTGTAAAGCCAAAAGAACCTACTAAAGAAGGATATACTTTTGAAGGATGGTATGTTGGTGATAAAGAATTTGACTTTGAAAATGGCGATATTACTGAGAATATGCAACTAGAAGCTCATTTCACCTTAAATGTCTATACGGTTACCATTTCCGATGGTCTTGGTAATACAGAAGAACTAGAAATTGAACATGGTAAAAAGTTAGACGAACCAGAAACACCTACGAAAAAAGGATACGCCTTTTTAGGATGGTATTTGGAAGAGGAAAAATACGATTTTGAAGATGATGTAACCTCTGATATGAAGTTAGAAGCACACTTTAGGGAAAAAGGAAATGCTTCTTATACTGTAGAATACTATCTTATGGATCTTAATGGTGATTATTCTAATAAAGCTAGTGAGAAAGTTGTTGGAAAAGCACAAATTGATAGTGAAATAATTCCAACTGTAAAATCTTTTAAGGGATTTACAAGTCCTAAGGGAGAAACTATTACTGTTTTAGAGGATGGATCTGCTAAGGTAAAATACTATTATCCTAGAAATCGCTATTCTCTTACTTTAAAAGGAGATAAAGGAATATCTGATATCGAAGGAGAAGGTACTTATTATTATGGAGAAAAAGTAGATGTATCTGTTACTTTAAAAGATGGATATGAATTTGATGGTTGGTCTTCTAAGGTAGAAAAGAATACCTTTACGATGCCAGCTAATAAGACCACTTTAAAAGCAACTACAAAACCAATTGAATATAAAGTAGAGTATGATCTAAATGATGGGACAGGAAACTATCCAGCTACTTATAATGTAGAAGAACCATTAGAGTTAGAAAATCCAACCAAACCTGGATATACTTTTAAATATTGGTTAGTAAATGGAGAAGAGGTAAAGAATCTAGAAGGTCTTCTAGGAGATTTAAAATTAGAAGCCATCTTTGAAGCAAATACCAATACTCCATACAAAGTAGAACATTACTATATGGATACGGATGGAAATTATCCAGAGACGACTAACGACGTTATTACTCATGAAGGTACAACAGATACTTCTGCTATCAAAGAAAGTGATAGAAAAGTAGAAGAAGGATTTACTTTTGATAGTGAAGTATCTACTTCCGAAGCGAATATCGATGGTAATGGAACGACCGTTGTAAAATACTACTACCAAAGAACACAACACACAGTAACGTTAAAAGCAGGAGAAGGTGTTGAAAAAGTAGAGGGTATGGGTACTTACTACTATGGAAAAGAAGTAAAAATAAGTGCGACTCCAAAAGCAGGATATACTTTTGAGAAGTGGTCTAATGAGAACACCCAAAAAGAATTTACTTATATAGTTACGGATAATTTAGAATTAACCGCAACAGCAACACCAAATACCAATACTTCCTATAAAGTAGAACATTACTATATGGATACGGATGGAAATTATCCAAAGACGACTAACGACGTTATTACTCATCAAGGTACAACAGATACTTCTGCTATCAAAGAAAGTGATAGAAAAGTAAAAGAAGGATTTACTTTTGATAGTGAAGTATCTACTTTAGAAGCTAATATTGATGGTAATGGAATGACAGTTGTAAAATACTACTACAAGAGGAATCAGCATACCTTAACTGTTTCTGGAGATGTAGGTATTAAAACACCAGTAAAAGCTAGTAAAGAAAAATATTATTATGAAGAAGAAGTTCAACTAGATAGTAAAGAGGCTACTTATGTAGAGGGTTATGAATTTGATTATTGGTTAGTAGATAATGAGAAAGTAACAGGAGATATTCTTACTCTTTCTATGAAGGATAGTGATGTTTCTGTTAGCATGATGACGAAAAAAATTATCTATACCTTAACGTATATTAGTGAAACAGATCAGATAGAGCCTGAAGAGTATACTGATACTTTTGTTCTTGGTGATACAAAAAAAGCGCATACACCAAAACCTTGGATTGGCCATACTTTTAAAGGTTGGTATAAAGATTTAGAGTCAGGTGAGCAATTTGACTTTGATACTCCAATGAAAGCAGGAGATATTACTCTTTATGCAAAATGGGAAGTTGATACGAATACCATTGCTTTTGTTACCAATAAAGCTGATTTAACTATTGCTCCAATTGTTGCAGATTATGGTACAGATATCACTTCTTTAAAACCACAGGATCCAACGTATGAAGGTTATACTTTTGAAGGTTGGTATTCTGATAGAGACTTACAAAAAGAAGCTACTATTCCTGATACCATGCCGGAAGCTGGTATGACATTGTATGCAAAATGGAAAGCTAATAAATATACAATTACGTTTGATTCTAATGGTGGAGAGGGAGACACAGTTACTCAAGAATTAGTTTATGATCAAGAAAAAACACCATTAACAGAAAACTCTTATACAAAGACAGGATATCATTTCACCGGATGGAGTACTTCTTCTGATGGTAATAAAGAATATGATAATCAAGAAGAAGTTCAAAATCTTGCTGGTCAAAAACAAGATGATGACACCATCACTTTGTATGCTATGTGGGGAGCAAATACCTATAAAGTAAAATATCATGGCAACAATTCTACTAAGGGTGATGATTTTGAAGAAGATTTTATTTATGATGAAGAAAAAGAATTAAATAAGAATGAAAATCATTTTACCAAAGACGGATATCATTTTAAGGGATGGACAAAAGATCTTGAGACAAACGAACTTATCACAGAAAAGAAAAACTATACAACAGATGATGAGATAGATGTTTATGCAGTATGGGAAGCAAATAACTATACGGTAACTTACAATCCTAATAAAGGAACAGGAAGTTCTAATCCTGAAGGAAAAGTAGAGCAAACGACTCATACGTATGATTCTTCTACCCCTTTAAGTGAATCTTCTTATACAAGAGATGGTTATACTTTCTTGGGATGGAGTTTAGAAAAACAAGACGGTTCTATTGATAATTGCGAGAATTGTATTGAAGAAGCAAACAATTTGACACCTGATAATGATGGCACTGTTACTGTTTATGCTGTATGGAAAGCAAACACTTATAAAGTAACCTATGAATCTGGTGTTGAAGGGGTTGAATCTATTACAGATACATTTACCTTTGATGCAGAAAATAAAACCAAACCAGCTGATACTTTCACAAAATCTTATCAAGTAACATGGAGTGGTGGAACAAAAGAAAGAACAGATACTTTAAATGCCACTTTAACTGGATGGAAAGTAAAAGATAGAGAAAATAAATGCTATGATCCAGATACAGATGTAAAAAATCAACTATATGAAACTGGTAAGGATAATGTTACATTAGAAGCATGTTGGCAAGACCCAACGATTACTCCAGCTGATGAAAAGAAACCTGGATATAAGTTTGGTGGCTGGTACAAAGATTTAAGTCAAGAAGAGAGTAAGGTAGAAGATGAAACTACAGTTTCTTCAGACTTAACATTAAAAGCTAAATGGACACCAATTACTTATACTATTAAATATAAAGATGGTGATCAAGAACAAACGGAAATGGTAACGTATAGTGAAGATCAAGTAAAGTTAAAGGGAGATAAGACTTTTACAAAAACTTATAAAATTACTTTCGATGTAAAAGATGGTACTCCTATTGACGAAAAGACTTATAGTGCGTCTTTAACAAAATGGAAAGTTCTCGATGGAGATAATGCTAATACTGAGTATACGGTGGGTTCTCGTGTACCTCAATTATCAACGACGGATGGAGCAACTGTTACCCTAGAAGCGGTATGGGATGATCCAGAAGTAGATTTAAAGGATAGTATTACAACTAAAAAAGGATATGCGTTTAATCATTGGAAGAATGGAGAAACTAAGCAAGATAATTCATTCACATTAAGTAGTGATTTGAATTTGACGGCTGATTGGAGTCCTATTACTTACCAAGTAAAATATAATGGCACGCAAATAGAAACATGTACTTATGATCAAGAATGTAACTTAAAGAATTACGGTAGTGTAGATACCTCTATTAAGATTACTTTACATGATGGTAATCAAACAGTTAACTTACCAGAGCAAAATATGAAAAAAGGAAATGCTATTTGTAAAACATCTACTGGAGAATCTTGTGAACAAGATGGTACTATTAATGCAACTGAGAGTTCTGCCACAGTCAAAAATTTAGCAAGTACTCAAGGTGCTGAAGTAACAATTAAAAGTGGTGTTAAAGTTACTTTCCCAGAAGTTAAGAAAGAAGATTGTGTATTTGGTGGATGGAGTAAAGATCAAAAATTTGCTAAAACGGAAGAGATTCTTGGTTATCATTTATTGAATGAAGAAGAGGCCAAATTCATTGGCGAATATAAATATGCTAGTGAATATGAGTTTACAGAAAGTACAGACTTATATGCCAAATGGTGGGATGTTCCTTACATTACATCTGTAGGATTTAATTTACAAAAAATAGAAGGAACGGAAAAGTCAGATCCTGAGGTAAAAGTGGGCCATATTGGAGATAGCAAAAAAACTTCATTCTATGTTAAAATTCCAGAGTTGACAACTCACTTTGTTAATGTATTTTCTTTAAGAGTGGAAGTATCTCAGCCAGTTGTATTAAATCCTTATACTGAAGCTAATCATTCGGATGGAGATATTTTTGTCGTAAAAGAAGATGATCCAGATTCAGAATCTAATGCTATTGGATTTGGTAATATAAGCGGTCTTCCATTCGCATCAATTGATCATAAAGTATGGACAATTCCTGCTGAAGGAAATAGTTATGGATCATTTTTGGAGAATCCAACATTTCAACAAATGCTCGCAGCTGATAAGTTTGCTTCTTTCTTGAATGGCGGTATGTTCTTGAACGGAAATCCTTTAGGAGTATCTAATGGATTTGGATGCAATGGACTTGCTTGCTCTCCAAGATATGAATCCGTTTTGGAAGAACATATCAATGGAGCCGCTTATTACTTCTTCGCAACAGAAGATAATAAAGATGATAAATATACTGTTAAGTATAAAATTGATGACCAAGAAGTATATTCCTTTGAAGTTCCTGTTGGAACCCCAATTCCAAATCTTGGAAACGAAGTAAAAAATGAAGATGGTTCTCATACTTACACAGTTAAAAATTGGACAACAGAGAGTGGAAGTGAATACGACTTTAATACAAATGTTGCCGAAGATTCAAATCCAGCTTGTAAAAATAAAGTAATTACAATTGTTGGTCATACGAAATAGAAAAAGATTCCTTTTTAAAAAAGGAATCTTTTTTAGTAATTTTTGGAAAAGAAAAAGTTTACTAGACAAATGATGGAAAAATAGTATAATATAAGTGTTAGAGACGATTTAGCTCAAAAGAAGGAAGGAGAAAAAGAAAATGGCTCAAAAACCAAAGAAAGATACAAGCAAACCTCAGCAAAATTCTTTTTCAAAAGAGCAAGATAATAAAAAAGAAAAAATGATTAAACTAGGCGTCATTTTTGCCTTTATCATTGTTCTTATTATTTTGTTAGTGACTTTCTGCCATCGAAAGGATTATGCCGTTACTTTTATGGTGGATGGAAAAGAATATCGCTTAGAGAATGTTCATAACATGGGTGAAATTGTAAAACCAAAGGAACCTACGAAAGAGGGATATACTTTTACAGGATGGTATGTTGGTAATAAAGAATTTGACTTTGAAAATGGCGAAATCACAAAAGATATGCAATTAGAGGCACATTTTGCTAAAAATACGTATTCTATTACGATTGATGATGGAGTAAATGTGCCAACAGAAATCAAGATAGAGCATGGAGAAAAATTAGAAGAACCTGATGTACCTACTAAGGATGGATATACTTTTTTAGGATGGTATATTGGAGAAGATACTTTTGATTTTTCTAACGAGATTACAGAAAGTGCTCAAATAGAAGCAAGATGGGCAGAAATTGGAAATGCCTCTTATACGGTTGAACATTATCTTATGGGATTAGATGGTAAGTATAGTAAACCAGATAAAACGGAACATAAGATGGGAAGAATCGGTAGTAAGGTTACTCCTACAACCCATACATATAAAGGGTTTACTACTCCAACGAAAGAAACTGTAACCGTTTTAGAAGATGGAGAAACTACTGTAAAATACTATTATAAAAGAAATAAATATAAATTAACTCTAAATGGAGATAATGGAATAGAATCTCTAAAAGGAGAGGGAACTTATTATTATAAAGAGAAAGTAAATGTAGAGGTTACCCTAAAAGAGGGTTACGATTTTGCTCATTGGAGCAATGAGCAAGTAAATGCCTCATTTACTTATACTATAGATAAGGATACTACTTTAAATGCTACGACTACTCCAATTGAATACACTATCACTTATGAATTACATGGTGGTGCGGGAGATAATCCAAGTACTTATACCGTCGAAGATTCAATTGTTTTAAAAGACCCAATCAAAGAGGGATATACGTTTAAACATTGGTTAGTAAATGGTAAAGAAGTAGAAGATTTTGATAGTCTTTTAGGAGATTTAAAAATAGAAGCAGTTTTTGAAGCAAATACCAATACTCCTTATACAGTAGAGCATTACTATATGAATACGGATGGAAATTACCCTAATACTCCATCTGGTAAGGAAGAAAAAGTTGGTACAACAGATACTTCTATTTTGAAAAAAACGGATAGAAAAGTACCAGAAATTGGTTATGAGTTTGATAAGGAAGAATCTACTTCTTCTATCATTAAAGGTAGTGGGGATAGTGTTGTTCGCTACTACTATAAGAGAAAAAAACATACGTTAACGATTACGGGAGATAAGGGTGTCGAAACTCCTCAAAGCCCTTCTAAAGAAAGTTACTTATATGGAGAAGAAATTACTTTAGATAGCAATAATACTATTTTTGAAGAAGGCTATGAATTCTCTCACTGGGTATTAGAGGGTGAAACAAACGAAGATGATACTCTTACTTTTGAAATGAAAGATGCTGATATGACAGTAGAAATAAAAGCAAAACTAACTACTTATACTTTAACTTATATCAGTAAAACGAATAAAGAAGAAACGTTAACAGATACCTTTAAAATGGGAGATACGCTAACGGCAAAAGAACCTACTGCATGGGTGGGACATCATTTTGACGGATGGTATTCAACTTCTGATTTTAAAGAAGGAACAAAGTATGATTTTACGAAACCTATGAGTGCTGGAAATCTTACTTTATATGCGAAATGGGTTATTAATCATAACACATTTACCTTTGAAAGTTTAAATCCAGATATTCCAGTAAAGATGGATGATATCGTTCAAGACTTTGGAACAGAGATTGTAAAACCACAAGATCCTACTTATCCAGGATATACTTTTGATGGATGGTATGATCAAACAGGAACAACGAAACAAGATATTCCTACTACTATGCCACAAGAGGGTATGACTTTCTATGCAAAGTGGCATGCCAATACCTATACAGTAACATTTGATGCAAATGGTGGAGAAGGCGATATGACGCCACAAGACTTTACTTATGATGAAGCTTCTCGTTCATTAACACGAAATAGTTTTACAAAGCTAGGATACCATTTTGTTGGATGGAGTACTACTAGTGATAACCAGAAAAAGGTATATGATGATGAGGCTTCTATTCAAAATATTGCAGGAAAGGAAAAAGATAAGGATAATATTACTCTATATGCAATGTGGGAGGCAAATACCTATAAAGTAAAATATCATGGAAATAATTCTACAGAAGGTACTGATTTTGAAGAAGAATTTACTTATGATGTAGAAAAAGAATTAAATAAGAATGAATCTCATTTTACGAAGAAAGGATATCATTTCTTAGGTTGGACAAGTGATAAGAATAGCAATACCCTTATCAATGAAAAGAAAAATTATACAACAGGTGATGCGGTAGATGTTTATGCAGTATGGGAAGCAAATACGTATACAGTAACCTATGATGCTAATAAAGGAAAAGGAAGTTCTGATCCTAAAGGAGAAGTAGAAAAAACGACTCACAAGTATGATACGCTTGATTCTTTAAGCAAATCTTCTTATACAAGAGATGGTTATACTTTCTTGGGATGGAGTTTAGAAAAACACGAGACTTCTGTGGATACTTGCGATGATTGTATCGATAAGGCCCACAATCTAACATCTGATAAGGATGGTAATGTTACACTTTATGCAGTATGGAAAATGGAAGATTATACTATTACCTATATTAATAGTCTTGGTGATTCTCCTACAACCCAGACTTATACTTATGAGGAAGAGGTAACTATATCAGATCCTGTGAACATAGAAGGTTATACATTTGAAGGATGGTATAAAGAAGAAACTGGTACTGGAAATAGAGTATCTTCTATTCCTAAAGGATCTACTGATAATATAACTTTGTATGCAAAATGGAAAGAGCATACTTATACGGTAAAATATGTTAATAGTGATGAAGGTGTAACTTATAAATATACACAAAATTTTTCTTTGCAAGAAGTAGATAATAATAAATACCAGAAATATTGGACAGTAACTTACCAGTATAATGATTCAAAGACTAGTTCTAAAACGGAAAATAGAAATTTGACATATACAGCATGGAGAATTCAAGGTACAGAGAAAGTATATGATGCGGGATCTTCTGTAAGTAGGCTTACGTCAGAAGATGAAGATACTATCATTTTAGAACCAGCATGGGAAAATCCAAAACTTTCTGAGAATGATTTAGAAACTCCAACAAGAACTGGTTATAAATTTAGTGCATGGCAATTAAATGGTGAAACAGTTACTAAGGATACGGTTGTTACAGATAATATAGAATTAATGGCTAAGTGGAACAACAATACCTATAAGGTGATTTATGAGTTAGGCAATGGACAACCAGATATTGAAAAAACATTTATCTATGACGGAGATAATAATATTACTTTAGGTTCAAATGACATTTCGAAAGATTATGAAGTAACATGGAAAGACGGGGAAGAGACAAAGACTACAAGTTTTTCTGCAACATTTGAACACTGGCAGTTGAAAGAAAAAGACCAAACCTATAATGCCAATACTAAAGTTATGGAGAATTTAGCAACTGGAGAAGAGGGCGATGATACTGTTAGATTAGTTGCTTGTTGGAAGAATCCAACCATTACACTTCCAACAGAAGAAAAAAAGAAAACAGGCTATAAATTTATCGGATGGTATCAAGATATAGAAAGAGAAGAGACAAAGGCAGAAGATGACGATCCTCTTTCTTCTAATTTAACATTAAATGCAAAATGGGAACCAATTACTTATACTGTTATCTTTACTGATGGCAGTGGAAGTGATTCAACACACAAATATACATATACTTACGATGGAAATAATAACATTATTCCAAAACGTAGTACATTTGATGACTTCTCAAAAAGTTTTACCATAACGTTTAAAGCAGCTGATGGAGTTAAAGTTCCAGATGCCATTTCTTTTAAGGCCGATATTGCGCAATGGAAAGTTCGTAATGATGATAAAACTTATCAAGTGAAGAATACGGACACTACTATTTCAGAAAATTTAACAGCAGAAGAAAACGCCACCATATATATAGATGCCGTATGGAGTTCATCAGCAGACATCAAAAATAAAGTGGCAGAGAAAAAAGGTTATAATTTTAAGTACTGGAAGAAAGCTGATGGAACAACACCAGCAAACTCCTTTACTTTAAATTCTAATATTGAATTGACAGCTGAAATGAATCCGATTCATTATAAAGTAAAATATCCAAAAATGGATGGTAGTAATGGAACTAAATCATGTACTTATGATCAAGAATGTTCACTAAACGATTATAAAGAGGTATCTTCTATCGAAGTTAAACTATATAATGATGATCAGTCTGTCTCACCAAAAAGTACTGTTCAAGAAAAGGCAATTTGTAAAACCTCTTCTGGTAGTTCTTGTGAACAAGATGGCATGATAACTGTAACAGATAATTCTGCCACAGTAAAGAATTTAGCAGCTACAGAAGGTTCTGAAGTGACAGTTAAACCTGGATTAAAAGTTACTTTCCCTGATGTTGAAAAGATAAAAGAAGAAAAAGAAGATTATGTTTTTGGCGGTTGGAGTAAAAATGTTTCCTCTGTTAAAGCAGAAGATATTCTTGGTTATAATTTAGTAGATGATAAGAAAGCGGATTTTACAGGTCAATATGAATATGCTAAAGAGTGGATATTTACAGAAAGTACAGATTTGTATGCGAAATGGTGGGATATCCCTTATATTAGTGGCGCTTCTTTCAATTTAGTTAATTTGGATAGCGAGACAGATACAAAAGAGGCAGAAATAAAAACGGGACATCTTCCTGGAAAGAAAAAAACTACATTCTATGTAAAAATGCCTATTTTGGAAAGATACTATGTTAATATCTTTAGCTTAAAAGTATCTGTTAGTCAACCAGTAATTTTAAACACAAAGGCTAAGAAGACAGGCGGAGATATATATTCCTATCTAAATGCGAATAATGTTCCTTCTCTTGGCATTGGTTCCCTTACAACAGATATTCCATTTTTACCGGATGATACAAAGAAAACTTTCAATACAGATAAGAATACAATTCCTGAAGGTGGAGGAATATTAGGCCTATTTGAAAGCTTTAAAGAGCAATTAAATTCTCTTACTTTTGCTGCACTAGTAAATCAATTTGTTGGTGAATTAGGTGTTACAAACCAATTTGGATGTAATGGACTTGCCTGCTCACCACATTATGCTTCTAAATTATATTATAATATAAATGGATCAGTTTACTATTTCTTCGGAACGGACGATGCTATGGAGGACGCCTATACTATTGAATATTGGACTAAAGATGAATTAGCTTATTCTATTGAAGTTCCTCACGGATCTGTTATTCCAGATTTAGGAAAGGATGTTACTATTTATAAAGTAATTAGTATGGATCAAGATATTGAAAAAGGTAATTCTTATACTGTTTCTGGTTGGGAAACAAGTGATGGTAAAGCAGTTACCTTTAATGATAGTAATATAGCCGATAGTTCTAATTCAGCTTATAAAAACGAAGACGGAAAGAAGAAGATAATTTTAAAAGCAAAAGACGCAGTGCAAAAAGAGGCTTAAAAGGTAAGATACGATTCTTACCTTTTTCTTTTTGTGAATAAAAATACTTGAAAAAGGGAAAGAATATGATATAATAATAATGGCTTTTTTAAAGAAAACACATTTATGGATTGTATTGCCTAGTGCCATTTGGTGGTGATACGTAGAAGTAAATGGAAGATTAACGAAAGGATGTGTAATTTATGGCAGTAGTATCAATGAACTTATTGCTAGAAGCAGGCGTTCATTTTGGACATCAAACAAAAAGATGGAATCCAAAAATGAAGGAGTATATTTTTACTTCCAGAGATGATATTTATATTATCGATTTACAAAAGACAGCAAAGATGATTGAAGAGGCTTATGCCGCTTTATATGAAATTGCTAAAAATGGTGGAAAGGTTATTTTTGTAGGAACTAGAAAACAAGCACAAGAAGCTACAAAAGAAGAAGCTACTAAGAGTGATTCTTACTATGTAACAGAAAGATGGTTAGGTGGAACTCTTACTAATTTCAAGACAATTAGAAAAAGAATTAAGAGATTAGAAGATATTGAAAAGATGGAAGCAGATGGAACTTTTGATGTATTACCTAAAAAAGAGGTAGTAGGTCTAAAGAAAGAGTATGCAAAGTTAGATAAATTATTATGTGGAATCCGTGCTATGGATAAGTTACCACAAGCTATGTTTATCGTAGACCCATCTAAAGAAGAAATTGCTATTCGTGAAGCTAGAAAGTTAAACATTCCTGTATTTGGTATTGTCGATACAAACTGTGATCCAGATATGGTTGATTATGTTATTCCAGCAAACGATGATGCCATTCGTGCTGTTAAATTAATTATTGGTGTTATGAATAATGCTATTTTAGAGGCCAATGGTGGTCATATTACTGACTATGTTAGTGGTAAGACAGAAGAAAATGGTAGCGATATTATGAAACGTGCTGTAGAATCTGTTAAGAGAAAAGAAGAAAAGAAACCATTCGAAAAGAAACCTTTTGATCGTAATAATAAAAAATCATTTAATAAAGTAGAAAAAGAAGCAAAAGAAGAGCCAAAAGAAGAAAGTCAAGAAGAAGAGACTGTTGAAGTTAAAAAAGCCGAATCTAATGAAAATTTAGAAGATAAGACAGTTTCAGAACTTCGTGAAATGGCAAAAGCAAAAGAAGTTAAAGGTTATTCTACAATGAAAAAAGCCGAATTGTTAGAAGCTTTAAAATAAATTATTAAAGATGATTTTTTAATCATCTTTATTTTGGGTAAAAGGAGGATATTATGATAAGTGCAAGTTTAGTAAAGGAACTAAGAGAAAAAACAGGAGCAGGAATGCTTGATTGTAAGAAAGCATTAGAGGCTACAAATGGAGATATGGATGCTGCTGCTGATTGGTTAAGAGAAAAAGGTATTTCTAAGGCTGCTAAAAAAGCTGATCGTATTGCAGCAGAAGGAGTTGCTGCTATTAAGATTAGTGGTAATACAGCAGCAATTGTTGAGGTAAATTCTGAGACAGACTTTGTTGCGAAAAATGAAGAGTTTACTTCTATGGTAGATAGTATTTTGGATACCATTTTAGAGCATAATGTAACTACCTTAGAAGAAGCTTTAGAACTTCCTACTAGTGAAGGTAGCGTTTCTGAGTTAATTGTTGCGAAAACTGCTAAAATTGGAGAAAAACTAAGCTTTAGAAGATTTGCAAGAGTAGAAAAGAACGATTCTCAAGTATTTGGTGATTACATCCATATGGGTGGTAAAATCGCTGTTCTTACGGTTTTAGAGGGAGCAGATGAGGCAGTTGCTAAAGATGTTTCTATGCATGCTGCTGCTATGAGACCTTCTTATGTAAGATCAACGGATGTTCCAACAGAAGTACTAGAAAAAGAGAAAAACATCATGAGAGAACAATTACTTAACGAAGGAAAACCAGCAGAGAAGATTGATCAAATCTTAGTCGGAAAAGTAAAGAAATATTATGAAGAAGTTTGTTTAGAAGATCAAATTTTTGTAAAATCTGAAAACAAAGAAACCGTTTCTAAATATGTTGCTGCTAATGGCGGAAAAATTGTTGATATGATTCGTTATGAAGTAGGCGAAGGAATGGAAAAAAGAGAAGAAAACTTTGCCGAAGAAGTTGCAAAACAAATGGAAGGAAAATAAGAAGAACTTATTTTTCTAGCGACAAAAGTTTAAAAAGAAAAAGAAAAAAAGAACCAAAGATAAAAAGAAGATAATCAAATCTTTAAAAATGGTTCTTTTTTATGTCTAAAAGGAAGAAA
>CANROB010000024.1 GCA_947632115.1 uncultured Bacilli bacterium | reverse complement strand
TACTTTCCATTTCTAACTCTTGTGTCGTAAACTTTATCATAAAACACCGTCCTTTCTTTGTTAATTCTTTTGTAAAACACAAAAAAATCAACCCGAACGGATTGATTATATATGTTAAGTTCAAACTATAAAAGTTCGAACAGAAACGTCACTGGAGCAAGTGACCGGAATCGAACCGGCATCCCAGCCTTGGCAAGGCCGTGTACTAACCATTGTACTACACCTGCAAATAAGTACATATTCATTATACCATAAATTAGGAAAATGTCTATAAGAAATTTACAAAAAAATGTTATAATGAACAGGAGGTGAATTATGGAATATAGGAAAATAGATAAGAATCATTATGTTGTTAGAATGGAAAAAGGAGAAGAAGTTTTAGAACAACTCACATATCTTTGCAAAAAGGAAAATATTGAATGTGGTGAGATTACCGGATTGGGTGCTAGTAATAAAGTAGAGATTGGATTATTCAATACCAAGACGAAAGAATATAAAACAACCGTGAAAGAAGGAATGTTTGAAGTGACTTCTTTGATTGGAAATATTAGTAGAAAAGAAGGGGAAGTTTATCTACACTGCCATATTAATTTTAGTGATGCCTCTTTAAAGACGTATGGTGGTCACTTAGTAAAATGCTATATTTCGGCAACAGGGGAGATTATTGTTACGAAAATAGAAGGAAAAGTAGAAAGAAAAATGAGTCCAACAATTGGTCTTAATTTATTTTATTTTGAAAATTAAAAAATAGAAGGATATCTTCTATTTTTTTATGGGAATTGCTCCATTTTCACATCGATTTCCCCAAGAATCAATCATTTTTTTATCACGATATACGCAAATGATTTCACAGTGGTTTGCGCATTTTTGACATTCGATGCCAATGGTTGAAAATTCCATATCGGTAATATCAAATGAAAACTCGTTTTCTACTTTTGATTTCTTTGCTAAAATGGCAACTCCTAAAGCTCCCATCAAATGGCTATTAGGGTCGACGATGACATCATGGCCAGTTGCTTCTTCAAAGGCTTTGGTAACCCCAATATTTTTTGATACACCACCTTGGAATACAATAGGTGGGAGAATCTTTTTTCCTTTTCCTACGTTATTTAAGTAGTTTGTGACAACAGCCTTACAAAGACCGGCAATAATATCTTCTTTTTTATGACCAATTTGAGCTTTATGAACTAGATCGGATTCCGCAAACACGGTACAACGAGCTGCAATATTCGTAGGATTTTTGCTAGTAAGGGCGATTTTTCCGAACTCTTCTACCTCTACTCCTAATCGTTTGGCTTGGCTAGATAGGAAAGAACCAGTACCAGCTGCACATAGTGTATTCATTGCATAGTCTACAACGATACCATCTTCTATTAAAATGATTTTGGAATCTTGACCACCAATTTCTAAAATGGTTCGAACATCTGGATATAGGGAAGTTGTCCCAATGGCATGAGCCGTAATTTCGTTTTTAACAACACTTGCTCCGACCATGGCTCCGATTAATTTTCTAGCCGATCCGGTTGTTCCAACGCTAACAATTTGGTAAGTTTTCTTTTTAAACTGAGTTTCTAGAGCTTTCAGTAATCTTTTAACGGCATCGATAGGATTTCCTTCTGTCCACAAGTATTCGCTTGCTAAAATCTTATTGTTCTCATCGATAATGACGCCTTTTGTTGAAATGGAACCAATATCGATTCCAAGATACGCTTTTTTCATTACCTTTTCTCCTTTCTCATCATAATCATGTCATAGAATGCTTCTAGTCTTGTCTGAATTCCTGTTTCACTCGTTTGCGAGTCAAAACTGAAATAAAGAATTGGAATTTTATAGTCATTACTAATCCTTTGAAGAACGGGCATGGCATCAATTTCAGGAGTACATCCGAAAGATTTTACATGAACGATACCATCAAAGCCTTCTTTCGCCCATTCTAACGTTTTATAAATAGTAGCCATACTAGTAGCTCCCATATAATATTTGACATAGGGTTTAATTGTTTTCTTTTGCTCTTTTCCATTGTTATGAAGAATGGAATTTGTTACATTCATCCACCGGTAGATAACAATTCCTTTTTTAGCCAATTCTTTCTCAATAAAATGATTACTGAAAGGTTCCATAATGGTATAGTATTCTCCAACAATTCCTACTTTCATCAAATTTTTAGGTTTCTTTACTTTGACATCCTTTAACTTCTTTTTATAATTTTTGGTAATTTTTTCTACGTCTTTTTTAGTTTCTACGGTTCGTAAACTGTTCAAATATTCTTCGTGTAATTTTTCTATTTCTCCTTCGTGAACCTCGAATCCCACATTTTGTCTTACAAAGTCATCTATTTCATCAATGCATTCTACCATTTTTAGCATGGTGATTAAGGAACTAGTCACTTTTTTTAAACTTAAATTGGGGTTAATTTTTTTAAACTCATCATAAAAGGTAAGCGGATTATTGTAGTTTGCCCGAGACATATTAATAAAATGTACGTTATATCCTAAATCTTTTAAGATTTGTTCTTGTAATTCACCATAATAGCCAAGTCGGCAAGTTCCACCTGTTTGAACAAGAGTATTCGCACCCGCTTCGATGGCTTCTATATAATTTCCTAAATTAAATTTAAAAGGAGAGCAAACATAATCCGGACTATATTTGGCTCCTAATTCTAAAGTTCGCCTAGTAGAAGGAGGAGGGGTAATATACTCGACTCCAAGTCCTTTAGTGAATAGAAATTCTAGAGGAATATGATAATTTCCAAAACGAGGAAAAGCTACTTTACATTTGTCCATTCCCATCTTCCTTCCTGATTTTAATAATATCAATAAAACTTTCTAATCTTGTCTCTAATCCCGCACTACCTTCTTGTCCATCTAAAATGAGATTTAAAATAGGAATTCCTTTGACTCTTCTTAAAATCATCTCATTAACTAGAGAATCTGGTCCGCAAGGAAAAGAACTCATCAGGATAATTCCATCTACTTTTTCCCGGTAAATTTGAATAGCGCCCACTAATTCCTTATTAAAGGCCCAAGGAAGGGTCTCACTAATTTTTTTACTTTCTTCTAAAGCTTCTTTTTTGTCACAAATATCGGCAATAATAGGGGTAGCCCCTAATTCCTTTAATGTTTGCAGGATAGGTCCTCCGATATAGCGGTCATAGACGTTGTATTGATGCCCAACTAGAAGAATTTTTAAGCCTTCTTTAGAAAGAAGTTCTTCTTGTCTTTTTAAAGCCATGATTTGTTGAACTTTTTGTGTTTGTTTCGCGATAATATAAGCCCTTGTAATGGCTGCTTTTTTCTTTCCTAAGAATTTTCCCATCTTTAGAAAAGAACGAAATTCATTAGCGGTTTCTCTAGGATTGATATTATAGTATAAAATTTTAATATTTTGATCACGAAAGGTATTGTTTACAACGTCGTAAATGGCTTGAAATTTGGTACAAATGGTTCCTTCTTCATAACCAAAAACACGAGGAACGAGAATGTAGTCACACTTTCCTAGTAAATAATCAATGTGGCCTAAATAAATTTTAGAAGAAAGACAGGCCTCGTCAATGGCGCGAATCGTTCCTTGTTTATAAATTTCTCGATTGGTAAAGGGACTTACGACATAATCAATTCCTAGTTCTTCAAAAAAACTTTCCCATAAATAATGATATTTGTAATAAAGAAAAGATCTTGGTATTCCAATCTTCATGAACATCACCAAAAATTATTTTACCATATTTTTTTCTAGTATTTTAAAAAAAGTGTTATAATGTAGAAGAAGGTGAGAAAATGAATGATACCTTATTAAAAAATGTAAGTGTAGGAAGACAAAACACAATTCAAATCGATGATTTTTACTTTGACCCTTATCAAGTAGAGGAAGAGACTCATGACGCTAGAATCATCTTTATTACGCATCCTCATTATGATCATTATTCAGAAGAAGATATTGCAAAAATTAAAAATCAGGAAACCGTTTTAGTCGCTCCTAAGGGATGCTTAGAAAAGGCATTAGATGAATTTGATCGAAATCATATTCTAATCGTAGAACCCAATCAAGAATATATCATAGGGGATATAAAGGTGAAAACCATTCCTATGTACAATCAAGGAAAAGCATTCCATCCCAAAGAAAATAATTGGGTAGGATATTTGATTACCTATCATGATATTACTTATTACATTGTAGGAGATTCAGATGTAACAGAAGAACTATTAAGTACAAAGTGTGATGTTTTATTTATTCCGATAGGAGGAACTTATACAATGGATGTAGAAGAGGCCGCAAAGGCTACTTTGATGATGCGTCCTAAAGTAGTTATTCCCACGCATTATGGGGTAGTAGTAGGAAGTAGGGAAGATGGTATACGATTCCAACAATTAGTCGGAAAAGAAATCCCTTGCATCCTTCATCCAGGAAATGACTAGTGGTCATTTCTTTTTTTTATCTCTCATACACTGTTATGAGGTGTGATATGAAAAAAGTGATGTTACTTTTTGGTGGACAAAGTTTGGAACATGATGTTTCGATAAAATCTGCAATGGCAGTGTGGAAAAATATGGATAAAAAGAAATACCAAACGATTCCTGTTTATATTGATAAAAAAGGGACCTGGTTTTTTTATAAAGGAGAAGATTTTCAAAATTTTTCTTCCGCCTTTTTACACAAGATAGAAAATATTATAGAAGAACTAAAAAAAGTAGATATAGTGTTTCCCATGATTCATGGTACCTTTGGAGAGGACGGCAGATTACAAGGACTTTTAGAACAGTTTCAAATTCCTTATGTGGGATGTGATTCTAAAACAAGTATGATTTGTATGGATAAAGAGTATATGAAACTAGTGGCAGAAAAAGCAGGTATTCCACTTTTACCGTATACTATTTTAACGAAAGAAAATGAAAAAGATATTGAGAAGTTTCCAGTCATTGTAAAGCCCGCTAATGGAGGGTCTTCGATTGGGATAGGAATAGCTAATAATCGCAGGGAATTAAAAAAGAAATATCGGGAGGCTTCTTGCTGTGATTCTAAAGTGATTGTAGAAAAATACGCGAAGGTAAGAGAATTCGAACTGGGAATTCTTACCAAGAAAAATCATCTTTCTTTTTCTCCTATTGGTGAAATCTTAAAAGAAGGGGATTTTTATAGTTATGAAAAAAAGTATATAGAGGATACTAAGACAACGACCCAGCCTCTTTTACCGAAAGGATTAGAGATGAGAATTTTATCCTTAGCAAAAGCGATTGCTTCTCTTTTTTCCCTTAAAGGATTTGCGCGTATTGACCTTTTTTATGATGAGGATGAGGATCAACTATATTTTAATGAGGTAAATACGATTCCTGGTTTTACTGAGATTAGTATGTATCCACTTCTCTTTCAGGAGAAAATGACTTATCAAAAGTTACTGTCAAGTATTTTAGAGTCCGTCTAATTCCATTGAATTTTCCTAAAAATAGTGATAAAATGAAGACGATAAAAGGGGTAAGAAAGTATGAAGAAAACGAAAATTGTATGTAGTATTGGGCCTTCTAGTAAATCTTTAGATGTTTTTTCGAAGATGGTTGCTGATGGAATGAATGTAGCAAGAATTAATTTCTCCCATTCCGCACCAGAGGAGTGTGAGGAAGTAGTTGAACTTGTTAAGAAAGTAAATGAGGATGGCAATAATATTGCGATTATGTATGATACAAAGGGTCCAGATTTCCGAACGGGAGAAGTAAATGGAGCAGTAGAATTAAAGGAAGGAAATTATATCAAACTTGTTAAAAGAGAAGTGATGGGAAACAGTCAAGAAATTAGTGTCAACTATCCTAAAGCAATTGATACTATTGCTATTCACGATATCGTTTTAATAGAGGATGGACTTTTTAAATTAGAAGTAGTAGCGAAAGATAAAGAAAGTTTAACCTGTAAGATTTTGGCAGGTGGAATGCTTGGTAGTCATAAAGGAATTAATGTTCCTCGTGTCGATTTAAAAATGCCTTTTTTAAGTGAACAAGATAGAGAAGATATTACTTATGCTTGTCATCACGGAGGAGATTTTATTGCCCTTTCTTTCGTTTCTTCCAAGGCGGATATTTTAAGTGTTCGAAAATTAATTGCCCAAGAAAAATCTAAAATGCAAATTATTTCTAAGATTGAATCAACTTATGCGGTTCAAAATTTAGACGAAATCATTGATGCGAGTGATGGTGTGATGGTTGCCCGTGGCGATTTGGGAGTAGAAGTTCCGATGAAAGAACTTCCTATTTTGCAAAAAAAGATTATTCGAAAATGCCGAGAAAAAGGAAAGTTTTGTATTGTCGCAACAGAGATGTTATCTAGTATGACGAAAAAAATTCGTCCAACAAGAGCTGAAGTTAGTGATGTAGCCAATGCCGTCTTAGATGGTGCAGACGCGGTTATGTTAAGTAATGAGACAACGATTGGTGATTATCCTGTTGATGCTGTGCAAATTATGGCAGATATCTGTGAGAATACAGAGAAATATCTAGAGTATGAACATGGTGTTTATCCTAAGGAAAGAAGTATTATGGCAACGATTGCTCATAGTGTAGTAGTAGCTGCTAACAGTTTGGATGTGTCTCTAATTTTAGCCTCTTCTTTAAGTGGAAATACAGCAAAACATATTAGTGCCTTAAAACCAAAGTCTATCATTTTAGCACTCGTTACAGAGCCAGAGGTAGCCCGTTCTTTAGCGCTTCATTTTGGTGTTTATACGAAATTGGTTCCTCTTTCTTATACAACGGATGAAATTGTTGATAATGCTATAACGGCAGGGGAAATGTTTGGACTTAAAAAAGGAGATAAGGTTGTGATTACTGGAGGATTCCCACAACACAAGAGTACAAATTTCTTGAAAATAGAAGAAATATAATCTTATTTCTTTTTTTTATGATATAATACTTTTAGTTAGAGTAGAGGGGAGCAAGTATGAAGAATAAGGTATATACTACTTTCTGGATAGATGCGATTACATATATTGTAATTCCCATTATCTTATTATTAGGAACGATAAATGTTATTACAAATATCTTTTCTATGTCTTTTCATTTTTACAATATTATTGTGACTATTATTGAAATTATTTTCTTAGTTTTTTATGGAACGGTGGCATATTATACTCATAAGCGATACAAAAAAGCCTATTCATTATTTGGATTATTGATTTGGGTAACGGCTATTCGAGCTGCTTTTGAGTTTGCGAATACTAGAGCAGTAAATGATGGAGATAATATCTTTCTTATGTTTGGACTTTATTTGGTAGTCGCTTATTTCGTTTGGGTTTTGCCAAATAAGGCTTATTTAGAGAAGCGAAAAGAAATCTTTAGAGTAGATTTTCCTCCAAAAGCCAAAAAGGAAGAGCCTATAGAAGAATCTAAAAAAGAAAAAGATACTTTGAAAGATAAAAAGAAAGAATCACCTAAGGAAAAAGAAGAATCCTCTTCTAAAGTAGAGAAAGATGAACAAAAGGGAGAAGAAACTAAAGAGGAGAAAGAAAAACAAAAAGAAGAAGAGACTAAAGAAGATCAAGAAACGGAAGAATCTTCTAAACAGGAAGAAGTTGACTGATGATTGACAGAAAAAAGGAAGTTTTCAAACTTCTTTTTTTATTTTAAAAAATGGGTATGCTATAATGAGTAAAAGAGGGAATGGATATGGAAAGATTAAAACTAATCGATGATGTGCGTACTAGGGCTTTATCTTTAATGCAAGAAGATAGAACGCTTACCTATGATGTTGCAAGTCGTGAAGCAAAAATTAGTTTAGTGGGTGCCGATGTTTTAATTACGAAGTATCATCAACCTATAGAATTAGAAGATTCTATTTTAGAAATTGCAAGGCAAGAACTTCCTCCTACCATTCGGGTGGATTTATACCAAGAAAATCAATTACGAGAAATGATAGCTGCGAATCGTTTGGGGGTAAATATTGAGGACTTTGTAAACATTTTCCTTACACCAGAGCAAATTCGTTTTATTGCCTTAGTAGCTTTAGGTGGAGGAGATATTACTCCTTATGTGACAAATTTACATTTTGATCCTAAAGAAGAAATGGAAAAACTAAAACAACAAGAAGAAACTCTAGAGCATCAAAAGGACTATCAAAAAGTTTATACACCAGATTTTAAAGAGACAACTTAGGCTTAAAGTTTCCTAATGGTGTTAGTCGTGGATAAAAAAGATTATGAGTGAAAATGTTTGTGTATTTTCACTTTTTTTATTATAATGAGGTTGGTGATTCTATGAGTAAAATCTTATTAGTAGAGGATAATGATGTCATTGTAAAGGGATTAACCTACTCATTAGAACAAGAAGGTTATGAGGTAGAAGTAGTAGGACTTATTGCGGATGTAAAAGCATCTGATGAGTATGCAGCTTATATTTTAGATATCATGTTACCAGATGGAAGCGGAAAAGAAATTCTTTCTGACTTAAGAAAGAAAACAACTGCTCCGATTCTTTTCCTCACTGCTTTGGATACAGAAGATACCATTGTGGAATGTTTTAATATGGGAGCTGATGATTATATTACGAAACCCTTTCGAACGAGGGAACTCATCTCTCGCCTCAATCGCCTTCTTAAGAAAAATGAAGAAGCAGTTCTTGTTAAGGATGATATTGAGCTTTATTTAGATAGTGCGAGAGTTTATCAAAAGAAAAAAGAAGTTACTTTAACACCGCTAGAGTATAAGATTTTACTCATGTTATTTAGTAATCGTGGAAAAGTGATTACGAGGGAGCAAATATTAGATAAGATTTATGATATGTCAGGAAACTTTGTAAATGATAACACTTTGACTGTGTACATCAAAAGAATTCGTCAAAAACTAGGAGAAGAGGTTATCCAAACGGTAAAAGGAATTGGCTATCGGGTGGATTAAATGAGAAAAAAAAGAACCATTTTTCTAGTAAATCTTATCCTTTTCCTAATTTTCTTTTCTCTTTTTCTCGTCTTTCATTCTTTCTCATCGAAACAATTTACAAAGGAAATTAATTCTTATATCGGGAATATTATTGCGAAAGTAGAAGAGAAGTATCCTAATATCACTAAAGAAGAAGTCATTGAACTTTTAAATGGCGAAGGAGAAGAATCGAGTACTTTAAAAGAGTTGGGGATTAATGAAGAAAATATGGCGATTCGCTCTTTACAAAATAAGGAACGCCAAATACTTTTCTCTTCTTTGTTATTATTTCTTTTCTTAGATATTTCGCTTATGACGTGCTTTTTTCTTTATGAGAAAAGAAAAGAGCAAAAAATTCACGATATTACCGAATCCGTTAAAGAGATTAATAAAAAGAATTATGTATTAGCGCCTGATAAGGAAGAAGAGGGGGAACTTTCTTATTTAAAAAATGAACTTTATAAAATTACTGTCATGTTAAAAGAGGAAAGTGAAAATGCGAAAAAAGATAAAGATGCCTTAAAGACATTAGTTGAAGATATTTCACACCAGTTAAAAACACCGCTTACTTCTATTCGCATTTTACTGGATAATCTAGAAAGTATCGACATGAAAGAAGAAACACGTCGAGAATTTTTGCACGATATCAGCGTACAAATTGAAAAGATGAATACGCTAACGATTTCTCTTTTGAAATTAGCGCGTTTTGATGCTGGGGTCATCACCTTAGAACCAAAAGAGGTTTCGGTTTTAGACCTTTTCAAAAAAGTAGAAGAAAATGTAGCCGTTTTACTAGAGTTACATAATAAGAAACTCCTTATCAAAGGGGATGACATTCTTCTTACTTGTGACCCACACTGGGAATTAGAGGCTTTCACGAATATTGTGAAAAATGCGATAGAACATGCCACTACCGATGAAATTACAATTACGTGTTCTGAAACGTTCTTTTATACAACTATTGAAATTCAAAATGAGGGAGAAGAGATTTCGTTAGAAGATCAAAAACATATCTTTGACCGTTTCTATAAAAGTAAGAATGCTAGTAAAGATAGTATCGGCATTGGATTATCCCTTGCTAAAGCGATTATTGAAAAAGATAAGGGAACGATTTCTGTTACGTCTTCTAAGAATAAGACGGTTTTTCTTATCAAATATTTAAAAAATTAAAGGAAGTCACTTTGTAGTCACTTCTTTTTTGTATTCTTTTTATAGGGAGGAAAAAATATGTCCGTTTTGATGTCCTTTGTTCTGAAAAATTTAAAAGAAAATAAAAGAAGAACCGTCTCAACTCTATTAGGCATTATTTTATCTGTTATCCTTGTTGTTATTACAACCGCTATGATGATGAGTGTAATAGAATCTTTAAAACAAAATGAACGAAATAAACATGGCAACTATCATGTGACAGTCTCTTCTCTTTCTGCGGAAAAGACGAAGAACCTGATAAGCCATAGAGGAGTCTCACAATCCTTTTACTTCCAAAGATTAGGAACGGCTAGAATAGAAGCTAAGAAAAAAGAGGAGAGTATCTATAAACCTTACTTAGAACTATTTGCTTATAGTGAGGACACACTAGACAATTATCCTATTTCGATTATCTCGGGAAGAGCACCTCTAAAAGAAACAGAAATTTTACTTACGACTCCTTTTGAAGAAGCATTAAAAATACCTTATCAAATAGGGGATAAAATAAAACTTACGATTGGAACTAGAGTAGATTCTTTAGGTAATCCATTAACGGAAAATGATTTACTATATGAAATCTCTTATTCAGAATATGGTATTCCGCATGAAAAGTTTTTAGAAAGTCAATATTTAAAAGAGGATATTATCAATACAAAGGCACTAGAATATGAAGTGGTTGGCATAGCAGAACCCATCGAAGGCTATCAAAGAGGAGAGAATGTCTATTTTCAGGCTTTTACTTTCCAAAATACGCCAGGGGATGAAAATAATATCTATCTTCTACTGAAAAACCCTAAGGATTATCAAGCGTTTATCAAAGAACTTACGACTACTTTAGAGATCCCATGGAATACTATCCAAACAACTTCTTATGTAGATTATTTTTGTTGGTGGAAAACAGAAACAGGCGTGTTCTATGCGGTCTTACTTTTTATTTTATTGTTAATTGGGTGCGCTAGCTTAGTGGTTATTCGCAATAACTTTCAAATTTCGATTACCGAGAGGTATCACGAATACGGACTTTTTTCTAGTATTGGAGCAACCGGTAAACAAATTAGAGCAAGTATCTTTTTAGAAGGCCTCCTTTTAGGAATTAGCTCTCTTCCGATTGGTATTCTTTTGGGATTAGGATTTGTCTATTTCTTAGTTCGACTTGTGAACCATATCCTTAAACCTATTTTAGGCGAGTTTCTGCTATTTGCTTTTCCATGGCAAGCCCTTATTATCATTATTTTTTCTGTATTTCTTATTATTTTTCTTTCTATCTATCGACCAGCCAAGAAGTTATCTTCGAAAAATTTATTAGAAATTTTAAAAAATCCCGAAGAGACTACCTTATCCAAAAGAAATCTTAAAGCTTCTAAATTTCTTTCTCATTTCTTTGGAATCGAAGGAGAATTCACTTCCAAAAATTGGAAAAGAAGTAAAAGAAAATACAAAGTAACGATTGTTTCTCTGACGGTTAGTGTGACGTTATTTCTTACTATCAACTATGCCCTTAAAGTCCTTGCTAGTTCTTACTGGGATACGATTGGGATAGATGATTACGGCAATTATGACATGAGTATCAACTATCTATTGGAAAGTCCCATACTAGTAACCAAAGAGGCGAAAGAGGAAAATGTTAAATTCTTAAAAAATTGGATTCAAGCTAGTAAAGAAGTAAAAGAAGCAGCTTTTGTAAGACAGTTTACGGCTTGTGTGGATAGAAGTTTGTTTCAAGAGGAATATCTTACTTTAGATGATGAGATTAGGGGGGAAGAGTGTAAACGCATTCGCATTCAAGCTTTAGGAGAAGAGGAATATGAAAGATATCAAAAGGAAGTAGGGCTAAAAGAGATAGGCGCTATTTTAATCAATTCCGGAACGATTATAAAAGGAAAAGAAAAATATCCAATTCCAGCTATTTTAAATCTTTCTAAAGAAGAGCCTTTAACATTATTTAAAGAAGATAGTAAGACGGACGAAGAAGCCAAGATTACTATTTTTAAAATAACGAAAAAGATGCCAGTACCCTATGCGAAAGAACAAGAAGGAGAGTTCATCTCACCCATTCTTGTTGTTCCGGATTCTTCTTTTGAACAATTAGAAACCCTATTAGCGACTCCTAGTAAAATACAATCGGTAGATATTTATGTAAGAGGAGACGCTTTTGCAAACTTAAAAGAAGAGATCAAAAAGCAAAACCAAAAAGCAGGATTATCTTCTAATGAGGAAGAAAATCGGGTAGGAATCTATTTTAGTTATGAAGATATAAAAGGACAAAAGGAACTAGTAGAAGCGATTGTCAAATTATGCGC
Organism: uncultured Bacilli bacterium; assembly: GCA_947632115.1. GTDB lineage: Bacteria > Bacillota_I > Bacilli_A > RF39 > UBA660 > UBA5578. The sequence goes on along the minus strand of CANROB010000024.1, from coordinate 13,217 downwards.
TATTTTCTGTTATGGATTTATTGGCATGGTAAGTCTAATTGGTATGACCAATGTCTTTAATACGCTTACGACCAATATGAACTATCGAAGAAAAGAATTTGCTATGTTACATTCGATTGGAATGACTACTAAACAGCGAAATCGCATGGTATTTTTAGAAAGTGTGATTTATGCTTTTAAAAGTTGGGTAATAGGAGTCTTTCTTGGGGTAGGTCTTTGTTATATCCTTTATTCTACGCAAAGTTCTTTAAAGGAAAGTGCTTTCGAGTTTCCTTTCGGAAGCATTCTTGTAGCGCTTTTATTTCTACTAGGAATGGTCTTTTTAACGATGCATTATTCCTTAAAGAAGATGGATCAAGATAATATATTAGAAGAACTTCGACGGGAAAACAATTAGGAGGTATTATGAATTTATTAAATGAATTAACGATTCGTAATTTAAAACGAAACAAAAAAAGAACGATGGTAACCATCATTGGTATCTTTCTTTCTACTTTTCTAGTTGCTTTAGTAGCGGGTATGGGAAGTAGTCTTCTAAAAAGTTTAGAGATTAATGGGATAGAAGAAGAAGGAAATTATCATATCTATATTTCAAATGTGAAAAAAGAAGAATTTTCTCTTCTTGCGAAAAATCGTGAAGTGGATGGGTACTTTTATTTCAGTGAAGTAGGAGTTTCTCCTCTTTCAGAAGAAGTGAAAAAAGAAGCAGAACAATCAAAACCTTACTTACAAATTGTTGGTTTTAGCGAGAATACGAAAGAGAATTTCCCTATCCAGTTAGTAGAGGGAAGATTGCCATCTCGGGACGATGAACTTCTTCTTACGGTAGAGTATGCGAATCTTTTGGAAGATTCGATAAAAGTAGGGGATACCCTTACTTTAGAAGTAGGAATTCGTACGGATCTAGAGGGAAACCGTCTTTCTCGGAATGACTCCTTAAAAATATATAATTCTAAGACGCGGGAAGAGACCCTAAAGGATTATGAAAAATTAGAAAAAATAACCGATTCCAATACGAAGACTTATAAGATTGTAGGAATTGCTGAATTACAGGAGATGATTTTAGGTTGGGAGTCTAATATTCCTTATTATGAAGCTTATACCGTTATTTCTTCCCCACAAGATTATAGCGATATGTATCTTCATTTAAAACATCCTAGAAATTATGAAAGCATTTTAAATCATTTGGCTTCTTCGTTATCTAGTTATGTTCCTTGTACTGAAAATAATTGGTGTTCGGGGACAAATTATAATGATATGGTATTAACCTATATGCTAGGTAGCTTAGAGGGAAACATGGCTATTGCTCTATTAGGATTTTTAATTATCATTTTAGCGATTGTTATAGCGGTTTCCGTTGTTACTATCCGTAATAGTTTTAGTATTTCAACCTCAGAGCGATACCGCCAATTTGGTATGTTATCTAGTGTGGGAGCAACAAGAAAACAGTTATTTACTTCTATCTTACTAGAAGGGATTTTCTTAGGAATAATAGCCATCCCACCAGGACTTCTCTTAGGAGCAGGTTCTGTTTATGGCATGGTAAGGTTTTTAAATTCTACTTTAGCTGATTTTATGGCTCGTCCTTTTTTCCACTTCTATTTACCACTTTGGGCTTTTCTTCTCATGATTGCCTCTATTTTCCTAGTTGTCTTCTTATCGACTTTGACACCTGCTTTTCTTGCTTCGAAAATGACGGTTTTAGACGCTATCAATTCTTCTACTTCCGGAAGTTTCAAAAAGAAAAAGTTGAAAGTTCCAAAACCTCTTAAACGTATCTTTGGTATTGGTGGAGAAATTGCCTATAAGAATATGCAAAGAAGTAAAAAACGATATAAAACAACTGTATTATCCATCATTGTAAGTGTATGTACTTTTATTTCTATGTTTTATGCGATACATGTTTTTTATACCGTAGAAACTCTTTATTTAAAAGGAGTTACTTATGATATTTATGCTCAGCATTGGCTAGGGGATTCCAATGAAAGTGAAAAGCAAGATGAATTGTATGGGTTAAAGGATTACTTAGAACAAGAAGAATTAGTAGATAGAATGTCAATTTCCTCTATGTTTCGGTTAGAAATACTGGAATCTAATATTTGGAATGATACTTTCCAGGAAAGCAAAAATAGGGAAATACTTCCTGTCCTCGTTATGAAATTAGGAGAACAAGAGTATAGAAACTTTTTGAAACAAATTGGGGAAAGGGAAGAAAATCTAGAGGGTGCTATTTTAATTGATGATGTTACTTTTTCTTATGGAAAACCTAAAAAAACATATATTTTAAATTCTTTAAAAATAAAAGAAGGGGATGTAATAAAAGTAGCTGCTTACGATTATGATAGTGAGTTCGAGGAAGATCAAGAAGTAGCAAAGATTAAAATAAGGAAACGAACCAGTATTCATCCTCTTGCTATTCCACTAGGACCTTTAGATAATGAAACAGCCTACTTGATTGTTTCAGATGCGTATTTTGATGAATTAAGAGAAAAACTAGATACCATTAATGATTCTTCATATGCTGATATCTATATTCAGTCTAAAGAACCAGAGGCATTGATTGAGAAACTAGAAGCCCGTTTTCCAGATATGTATTTTGAAAATTATTCGAAACAGGCAAGATTAGCCAAAACCGTCAAATTTGTTGTCTCTTGTCTTTTATATGGATTTATTGGGATTATTGCTTTAATTGGTGTTACTTCTATCTTTAATACGATTACGACGAATATGATTTTAAGGTCTCGTGAGTTTGCGATGCTAGAAGCTGTTGGAATGACTAAAAAAGAGTTTCACCATATGATTCAATTAGAAAGTATTTTTATTGGTGTAAAATCACTGGTAATCGGAATTTTCTTGGGATTAGGTTTATCCTATATCCTTCATCAAAGAATTGTCGAAGGACTTGATTTTCCTTATCAAGTTCCATGGATAGCGATTATTCTTTCGATTCTATTTGTGACTCTTTTGATTACTGTGATTATGAATTATTCGATGAGGAAAATTCGAAAACAAAATATCATCGAAACCATTCGTGAGGAAAATATTTAGGAGGTATTATGGAAATATTAAAAGTAGAACATTTATGTAAAACTTATGGGAAAGGAGAAACGGAAATTCGCGCTGTTGATGATATGTCTTTTACCGTTCAAAAAGGGGAATTTGTCGCCATCGTGGGTGCATCTGGTTCAGGCAAAAGTACGCTTCTTCACCTACTTGGAGGAGTAGATAGACCAACCTCAGGCAAAGTATTTATTGATGGAGAAGATATCTATCAGTTAAATAATGATGCCCTTGCTATTTTTAGAAGAAGACAAGTAGGACTTATCTACCAATTTTATAATCTAATTCCTATTTTAAATGTCGAGGAAAATATTACGCTACCTTGTCGTTTAGATGGAAAAAAGGTAGGTGAGGAGCGAATTAAAGAGATGCTTACTAATTTAGGACTTCTTGATCGGAGAAACCATTTACCAAGCGAGTTATCAGGAGGACAACAACAGCGGACTAGTATTGGAAGAGCGCTTATTAATAATCCAGCGATTGTTTTGGCCGATGAACCAACCGGAAATCTAGATTCGAAAGCTAGTAGTGAAATTGTGGAACTCTTAAGGTTATCCAATAAAAAACTAAAGCAAACCATTATTATGATTACCCATGATTTGGATATTGCTTTAGCCGCTGACCGGATTATTACCATTGATGATGGTAAAATTATTAAAGATGAAAAAAACGCTTAGTTGACATTTTGATATCTAAATAGGAAAGAAGAAGGAAAAACCTTCTTCTTTTTGTGTTATAATCAGTTATAGTAAGTGAGGTAGTAATATGCAATGTATGAAGTGTGGAAGAGAAGTTGTAGGGGATAGGGCATTTTGCCCTTATTGTGGTGCTTCTTTACAAATGAGATCACCAATTTCTACTTTGACTCCTCCTCAGGCACCTATCACTCCACCTTTCAATTCTAATGGAAATCCAATGATGAATTCCAATGGAACTTCTCCTAATAAAAAAGGAAATGGGGCAATGGCTCTTCTTGTAATTCTCGTTTTAATAGGAATCGGGGCAGGTACTGTTTTTATGGTACAGGGCTCTAAAAAGGAAAAAGCAAATTCGAATGCTACCAATCAAGCATCTCATACAAACAGCAATACGAATAGTGCTACTAATAGTAATACGAATACCAATACAAATACCAACACGAATACCAATACCAATTCTAATACGAATACCAACACTAGCACCAATACGAATAGTAATGTAAGTACAAATTCTAATGTTCAAAAGTTAGATTGTGTAGGAGTAAGCAGTGATAAACAAGTAACGACAGAAACAACAGTACATTATACTTTTAAAAACAATCAAATGACTTCATATAAATCTATCGTTGCGGTTAAAATGAATGCAGGATATACTTCTTTAAGAGATAGGTATTATAACCAAATCAAAGAGGAGATTAACAAATTTTCTGTTGTTGGAGGAATTTCCGCCACTGCTAAAAAAACATCAGATGGTCTTACCTATACTGTTTCCATTCCTTCTATAGATAAGGTAGATAAAGAGGTTTTAAAAAGCATGAATCTTATTATTCGAAATTATGCTAGTGTGAAAATAGAAGCTTATAAATTAGGATTGACTTGTTCATAGAAGATAGAAAATGATAGGATTTTCTATCTTTTTATGATATAATGTGGGTGTTGAAATAGAAAGGGGAAAACTTGTGAGAAAAGGATTATATTTACTTGTTTTAGGATGTTTACTTTTTCTTGTATCAGGATGTAAAGCAGATAGACTAACTTGTGAAAAAAGGGTAACAGATACAGAGGAAGTAAAGATAGATCAAAGATTGAGTCTCGTCTTTGATAAAAGAGAACTAAAAGAAGGGACAGTTGCTTTAAGTTATTATTATGCAACGAATCCTAAAGAAAATGCAGAAGTTATGCGGAAAGATTTAGAAGATCAATATGCTATTTATAAAGATAAAAAAGGAATTGAATATTATTTTAAAAATTTAGAGAAAGGTCTTTATTTTGAACTTCAAGCACAGATAAAAGATTTATCTGAAGAGGATAAATCCAATTTAGAGATTATTGCTAATTATACAGATATGACAACAGCAAAAAGTGATTTAATTTCTGAGGGATACCAATGTAAGTAGGAAGGAGCCATTCCCATGGCAAAAAAGAAGCGAGAAACTTCTTCCAAGAAGAAGAATCCAACTAGCAAGGCAAAAAATACAACCAAATCAAAAGGAGCGAAAGAGGTAGAAAAAAAAGTTACCTCTTCTTCCACTAAAAAAGAGACGGTTAAAAAGGAAAAGAAACCTCCTAAAGAAGAGGTTAAAAAGACATCTCCTAAACGAAAAAAATGTGAAAAATGTGGTGCTTCTTTACCAGCTCGATCTAAATTTTGTCTAGAATGTGGGAATTATTTAGGAAAAGATGGAGAGTCTTTTCTTACCCCTAATACAGCTTCTATGCCAGGGGTTATGCCTATTCCTGAATCTGCTAAATTTCAAAATGTAGTCAAAACAGAAAAAAAAGAGTTTACTACTCTTGAGCCTGCTAAAAAGAAAAAAAATAATGTAATCTTTTATTTCCTATGTATTTTTTTAGTAGCTGCCAGTTTATTTGTACTTTTCTTCTTTAAAACACCTAAACAGGAAGATTCTACTATTTCAGAAAATTCGAACACCAGCTCAAATAAAACGCCAGAGGAATCTAATAATCAACAAAATTCAGATGACCCTTTAGAAGAATTGCTTTTAGATTGCTCTATTGAGGAAGATTATGGCGATGGTATTACAGGATTATCAACCGCTAAATATTATTATGCGAAAGATACTTTGGTGAAAGTAGAAGAAGAGGAATCTGTTTTATTTACGGATAAAGCATTAATTTATTATTCTTTTTATGAACAGTCATTACAAGAGGAATTGGAAAATGATGAATTTAAGTATGATAATACTTCTCTAGAATTAAAAAAGGAAAAAAATAAGATAGGGCTTCTTTATACGATTCATTTAAAAGATATGAACAGTGATGCGAATAATTTGACAGATTTAAAGGGAACTACTTACGAACAAGCTAAGAAAAATTTAGAAAAAGAAGGATATACTTGTAAATAGTGGCGAAATTTGCTACTATTTTCTTTTTTTATGCGAAAAAACTATCTTTTTTAAAAAAAAGTATTGCCAAAAAAGGAGAAATACGATACAATGAAATAGTCATTGAGTTTGCATGGACCTGTAGCTCAGCTGGTTAGAGCGCACGCCTGATAAGCGTGAGGTCGATAGTTCAAGTCTATTCAGGTCCACCAGATGGCCCGTTGGTGAAGTGGTTAAACACACATGCCTTTCACGCATGCATACATGGGTTCAAATCCCGTACGGGTCACCAAGTTAGTGATAAGCCCTTTATTTTAAAGGGTTTTTATTTTGCTTTAAGTTTTTACGTACTATTTAAGTACTATTTTTCCTTTCTATTTTATTTTAATTATCTATATTGTTTATTAAATTTGTTAGATCGTTTTTATAAAAATGTGAATATGTATTTAGGGTAGTAGAGATGTCATCGTGTCCTAGATATCTAGCGACTAAAGTAATATTAGCGCCTTTACTAATTAATAACGATGCACAACTGTGTCTAAAATCGTGAATCCTAATTCTTTTTACTCCAGATAGTTCTACTAGCTTATCTCTTCTTTTTTGGATTGTAGTGGTGGGAAGAGGGAAGATTTCTCCAAAAACAAACCAATCATTCGAAAAATTTTTATATTTTTTTAAGCCACTATACATAGTTTTTAGCTTTTCTGAGAGACTTAATGGCATAGGTATGGTTCTTATACTACCTTTCGTTTTTGGCGGCAATATGACGTAATTAATGCCCTTTAATCTATTAACAAGGTTTTTAGTAATTTTGATAGTGTGATTTTCAAAATCAATATCATTCCAATTTAGTGCTAAAGCTTCTCCCTGTCTCAACCCGCAATAAAATAAGGTAGAGAAAAAACATATCCATTTCAAGTCTTCTTCGCAACTAATAAATTTATCAAATTCTTCTTTTGTGTAGAACAACATTTCAGGTTTGATTTCATTTGGATTGGTAAAATTAGTTATTTTATTTAAGATTGGTATATTAAGATCGTAAATCTTTTTCCCATAATTTAAAAGAGAGCGAAGTCTTTTGTAAATTGTATTTTTATATCCTGTTTTGAAATTAAAAGAATTAATGTATTCCTTCCAACTGTTGATATGGTTTATATTCAAATCTTCTATTTTTACATTTTCTATTATGTCAAAATATTTAAATGATGATATTATCGAATTATAAGTAGATATTCTAACTTTATCTTTTTGATATTCTGAATAAGATAATTCCAAATCTTTGATTGTTGTTTTTTTAGTAATTGGAGTCTCACTAGCCTTTACTAAAAAATGTTTTTCTTCTTCTTCTGCCTCTTTTTGTGAAGTATACATTTTTGACTTTTTTCTTTTTCTGTTGCCATAAACATCAGTATAGTAGCAACTGTAATACCAGCATTGCTTTACTGAACCTAATTTTTTGGGTATTTTTTTCTTGTTTGTTTCTTTAAAAACTGCCATTTATATCACTCCTTCATTGATTTTCTAGGATGTCTCGTGGTATAATTAGACACGAAAGACCTAGAAAGATTCTTTCTATTCAAATTTAGCGGTTTGATTCGGTTTTTCATTTTTGGCTAGTGTTCCAGCACTAGTCTTTTTAATTAATATTAATAACCCTTATTAACAACCTTTGGGATATATTGAAACACTTTGATGCATATATGTTCATTTATAGCATATAATAAAATTGACAAATGATATATTTTTTGGTATATTATTTGTACCGGAAGCGATATGCTTCGTCATGGTGGATGAGCATTTGAATGCTCTATTTTCTCATTTACCTATGGTAAAAGGAGATTCTGGAAGCGTCACTTGAACTAATCAAGTGGCGTTTTCTGTTGCAAATATGTAGTTACTTTTTTTAATTCTTTGCTCATCTTATGTTTGTAATAGATGTAATAGCCTGTAATTAATAAATAGTAATTTTTTCTTTTTTCAAGAATAACTTTAAAATTGACATCAGCAAACAATAAATTAATTCTAATGTTGTTTTTATAATATTCTTCATAATATAATATTTTTCTACAATTAGGACAACTATTTTTACATTCATAATTTTCAATAATTTTTCTGTTCCAAGCAATTCTTTCACATCTTCTTAAATCGGCTATTCTATCATTTACATCTGTTGGCTGATCTACTTCTTTTCTTGTTAAGTGAATGAATGCATGTTCATAATTATTTTCTTTTGGATTAATTCTAATTTCAACTTTTTTATTTTGAAAGTATAATTTATTTTTTATAAAATCATTTATGAAAATTTTATATATAGCATCGTTATATGCATTCCAGTTGCCATCAAATTCTTCTAATGTAATGATTTTTGGTAACCATAAGCAGATATCTTCTATCATTTCTGTAACTCCATAAAAAACAAATTAAATTTTTCTTCCGATAAAAAAGTTGTTTTCTTTAAATTATATCCACTTTCTTTGATTATAAGATTTACTATTTTTTCTTTAGCTATGTTATGGTTTTCTTTTAAAATATCGCCTCTATTAAGGTATCCGATTGCACCAATTAAAATGTCACATAATTGAAGCAGTTCGCTTTCTTTAGAGTTGATATTCTGAATTCTTTTAATATGATCCATATTAAAATCATAAATCCCGTTTTTTAAACATTCTTGCAGTTTTCTAATTTTTCTTGCACTTTTTGTATCTTTCATATCTAAATAAATATAATTTTCGTTTTTTGTAGATATTGCTCTACATAATAATTGATAATAAACCTTATAATAAAATGTGTCATGAGTTTGATTAAAATTCTTATGGTTAATTTGTTCCTTATTTACAATAATTGCTCTAAATTTTAGACTATTATTATTAAAAAAATAATGAATTAATTCCTCATATAATGGATATTTTTGCATTGATATTTTGGTCCATTTTATTTCTTGAAATTTATTAATTCCGTGCTTTAACTTTATTTCTCTGATATGTTGGCAAATTTTCTTTCTAGAACTTTTGTCGCACATCAAAGCACCTAAAACCATATAATTTTTATGATCGTGTTCTAAGTAGCAACTTTCATCACAATAAATATTTCTTATAAATTCTTTCATAATACAAAAAGTCTTCGGTCCATACAGGATACCGAAGATCACTCACACACTAATAATACTAATAATTGAAGTGATTGTCAATATCCATATTTTTATAAACCAATAACTCATATACCTTTCTATAGTTTTTAAATTCTAGTCCTTTTCTCTCTAGCAATTCCTACAACCCTGATAGGGAGATTTTCAACTTGCTCCCTTGAGAACATCATAATATCATAAGCTGCATTGTAAGGCTGTAATACAATACCTTGTTCATTTACTAGTAATTTTTTAAAAGTAGATTCAGTTCCATTAATCATAACGGCACAATCCTTGCCATTGTACATCTCACGGTCTTCATTTTGTTCAAAGATAACAATATCATTTTCATCATATTTTGGGAACATACTGTCGCCACTTATTTTTAGACCGTAGAACTTTTTGCCACCTTTAGTCCAACTTTTAGGTATGTCTACATATTCTATAATGTCTTCCTGAGCCTCGATAGGGATTCCGGCTTTAATGGTGCCATAGACGGGTATTTGTATGATATCTGATGAAATATCTACTGGAGTAGCATTGTCGAAGGATAAATCTTGTATAAGTATGTCAGGAAGTGGTACATTTAATACTTTTGCAACTTCTTCCACGTTATCAATTGATGGGGTAATTTCATTGTTTTCCCATCTACCTATTGTTGTTTGGTTTACGCCAACCATCTCCCCAAGTTTATTTTTTGAAATACCTTTATTTTCTCTGAGAAATTTAAGGTTTTTTGAAAAATAATTACTCAATTTAATTCCTCCTTTCACATTCATTATAGAATAGAAAAATTAAAAAATCAATAAAAATTATGCTTTTTTGCATAAAAACTATTGACTTGTGCGAATAAGCATAGTAAAATGATAGTCAGATAGGAGGTAAAATGTGAAAAGTACAAGAGAATTGATTGCAGAAGAATTGCGAAGTATAAGAGCAAGAAAAAAAATAAACATCGAAGAAGTAGCAGACGGTAGTGGCGTAAATAAAGATACAATTTCACGCTATGAAAATAATCTTGTTTCTATGCAAATCGATATTCTAGAAAAATTACTGTCATATTATTGTATTGATTTCGATATTTTTTTTAAAAATATATATGCGAATAAGCACAATTTAAAGGAGTAGGAGAGTGGATTTATGAAAGAATTATCAAAAGAAGAAAATAAAAAAATTGATAATTATGGTTTAAGTGATGATGTTGAATACATCATTATTCAAGAAGAGAATGAAAACGACATTGAAGATACAAGTGGAAATGTGATTGCAATGTTAACACCAAATGGTTTTGAAACTTCTGATGGTTATATGATAAGGGTAAAATTCAAAGATAAAGAAAAAGACTAGATAGTGCGAATATCTAATCTTAAAAAATTAATGTTCCTTGTCTTTTGGTGGGTTAGGGTCGTTGCCAAAAGTTTCACGAGCACGAATTTGACCTTGGCGATTATGCAAAAAGACTTCTGATTTATTCTTTTCTGCTATATCGTGTGCATAGTTGTAAGCGTCTGATTGTTTTTCAAATACTTTTGTGTACTTGGAATTGCCTTCACCTTTAACCGCCCATTTACCATTATTAGGAACAACGTGTTGATTTTTAGCCATTACAAATTACTCCTTTCTAAAGATATTTTAAAAAAATAGGAGAAAATAGTCAAATAATAGTTAAGGAGATGAAAAAATGAATTTTAAAGTAAAAATTGAAGGATTAGAACAGTTACGAGAGAAGATTGATTTATTAAAAAAAACAATCAAGGAGATTAATGATTTAGATCTAAAAGTACAAGTGGAAGAGGACGAAATAAAAAATTTGAGTGATTGTGCTGAAAAAATAAAAAGCGACGGTACAAGAAGAACTGATACCATCGCACCAAAATTTACTGATTCTGATTATTATCGAAATTTTCAGGAGGAATAATAGGAGAGAAAAAATGAAAATACGATTGAAAGAAAACGGAAAAATTTTAGAATTCGTAAAAAAAGGAAATGAATACTATTTAAAAAATTTTAATGGAATTGTAGCACTTAGTGCATTAAAAAAAGAGTGTTACGAAATTATCAAATAATTCAAAGGATCAAACCGCTAAAAAATAGAAAGGAGAATATATATGACAAGAGTAAAACTTAAATCAGCTACTGCTAAAGATATACTTGAAATTCTGAACAAACAATGGTTATCTGCAAACGATATCAAAATGGTAGCATCTGTAGGAAAAAACAAAGCTGACGAAATTCGCAAAGAAATTCAACAGGAATTAAAAGAAAAAAAATACTTTTACCCATCATACATGGTTCCAAGTGAATTTGTTGTAAAAAAGTTAGGACTAAATATTAATTATTTGCGAAAAATGGCAAAGGAGGAAAAAAATGAAGAGAAGATTAAAACCGATTTGGAAGAATCGCTTGTGTGATTTAGGAATAATGATATCAACGTTCATTATCTTACATGATTTATATTCAATCACTGTTAAAGGCTGGATCACTAATCAATTAGGTCAATTTACTATTTTAGGACTTATAACACATATCTTTAGCTGGCTTTTATTATTTTATTGTTTAGATCAAAAAAAAGATTTAGCCAGTTGGAATGACTAAATCAATCATAAAATTATATCGAAATTTTACTCTTTCATTTTACCATTTTTTGAAGAGTAAATCAAACTCAATTTAGTGGTACCAAAATTGGAACACTAAAATCGAGTTAGTGGTACCAAAATTGGAACAGAAGTATATAGATATATATTTATATAACTATAGATAGTATTAATAATATTATTTTATTTCTTTACTTATGGTACCAAAATTGGAACACTAAACCAAAATTAGGAGGATTAATATGTGCGAAGACAAAACATAATTCTTAACAAAAAAGCTCTAGAACTAGATATCTCTCCTAATTCTTACAAACTGTTGACAATCTTGGTTTTATATTCCGATTCAAAAGGAAGATGTTATCCATCAGTTAGGACCATTGAAGAAAAATATCATCTCTCACACACTACCACTATTCGATGCCTTAAAGAATTGGAAGATAATCAGGTTATTATGATTTTTAAAAGAAAAAAAGGAACGGGAAAGATAGATAGTAACGAGTATGTGATTTCAAAAGAGTATCTAGCACCATCCATAAGAAAGCAAGAACAATTAGAACTCTTTGATTACAATTGGCTAGATGGAGAAGAAGATGAAAAAGAAAGAATTTAATAAATTACTTAAAGAAAAAACACCAAAAGAAATCATTAACATGTATACAACATTGAAAATTTACTTAACCGATAGACAATTAGATTATGTTATCAATTTAAAAAACAAAAAGAAGGAGATGTAGAAGTGAATATTACTTTTAAAGAGATTACAATCAAGAACTTTAAAGGATGTCTTGATTTACATTTAGATTTTGACGATAAAAGAAACATTTTAGAAGGGGAGAATGGTGTAGGAAAAACAACAGTATTAGATGCCGTTACTTGGTGCCTGTTTGGGAAGAACTTTGCAGATGAAAGCAGATTTAACATTAAGCCAATCATTGATGGCGAGGAGAAACCAGATTTAATTACTAGTGTTGAACTTAAAATGAATGACACATCTGTTGAAAGAATCTGGGATGGAAGCAATACTGTTATTAAAGTGGATGGCACTAAATTTGGTGTAAATGAATTTAGAGATTACTTAAGAGATAAATTTCTTATAACGGATGAAGAATTCAAATCTCTATCAAACATCGATTATATTCCGAATCTTCATTGGAAAGATTTAAGAAGCCTTATTATGGGGCTAATTGGAGAAATCAAAAACGAAGAAGTATTCGCAACAGGTGATTATTCTCTCATTAAAGATAAAATCGAGTCAGTAGGAATTGAAAAGACAGCAGAGGACATAAAATCTACGAAATCAGTTCTAACGAATAATATCAAAATGATGCAAGGCAACATTGATCAAAAAACAAAAGATATCGAAGAATTGGTTGTTGATGAGAAAGAAACTGCTGAA